>DATEHM010000053.1:0-5041 GCA_035279545.1 bacterium
TGATCGATCTGGACTGGCGCCCGCCGGCGGGAGGGGATCGGGGGATGCTGGATCTGCTGGCCAAGCTCGAGTGAATCCGACCGTCGGCGCACACGCGCCGCGATCGGCGGGGCGGTGACACGACGATAGGGGGGTGGGATATGGCGGTCAAGCCGGTGGACATGAGCCGGGTTCGTGTGCTCGATCTCTCTCAGAACTTCAGCGTGGACTCTCCGCCGTTCGCCTTCTACGAAGGGCCAACGGTGAAGTGGGTCAAGAAGATGGCGTTCGAGGGCGTCAACGCGCAACTGATCAGCAGCACAAACCACATCGCCACGCATCTCGACTCGCCGCTGCACTTCAACGACCCGGGCCCCGACGTGGCGGGCATCCCGCTCCCCGAGTTATTCGGTCCGGCCTGTGTGGTCGACCTCGCGCAGTTTGGGGTGGGGGACTACGATATCTACGGGCCGAAGCACTTCGAGCTGTGGGAGCGCACGTACAAGACCCGGATCCAGCGCGGAGACATCTTGGTGATCCACACCGGCTACCACCACTATTACAACGAGGACTGGTACAAGGTCCGTAACCGGGAGAAGCCCAACCTCCCCCGGGCATTCCTCAAACACCCGGGCCCGCAGCAGGAGTTTTGTGACTGGGTCCTCGATCGGAAGATCCGCTGGCTGGCCATCGACGCGATCTCGACGGATCATCCGTTCAATACGAACGTGCGCCGGGCCCGTCCGGACCTCGTGCCTGAGGTCGAGAAGAAGATCGGGATGTCGATCGACAAGGCGTTCCCCTGGCCCAAAGCGTATCAGGCCACCCATACCTACCTGTTCCCGCGGGGGGTGTTCCACGTCGAGAATGTCGGCGGGATGATCGACGAGGTCCTCAACATGCGCGTGTGGTTCGGCGCCTTCCCGTTCCGTTTCAAGGGCGGCGAGGCGGCGTTCTGCCGGTGCTTCGCTTTCGTCCGGAAGTAGCCCGCGAGAGCCGGATCGCCCCGGCGGACGGCGCGGGCGATGCAGAGGAGGGACCGTGCGACCGCTCGACGACCTGACCGTGGTGGACCTGACCCGCGCGTTGGCGGGGCCCTACTGCACGATGATGCTCGCCGATTTCGGCGCGCGCGTGATCAAGGTCGAGACCCCAGACGCCGGTGATGATACGCGGGGCTGGGGGCCGCCGTTCTACGAAGGCGAGAGCGCCTACTTCCTCAGCATCAATCGGAACAAGCAGAGCCTCACCTTGAACCTCAAGGACCGACGGGGACGCGACCTGCTGCTCCGCCTGCTGCGGCGGGCGGATGTCCTGGTCGAGAACTTCCGCCCGGGGACGATGGACCGCCTGGGTCTGGGGTACGCCGCCGTCCACGATCTGGCCCCGCGGCTCGTCTACTGTTCGATCTCAGGATTCGGCCAGACCGGGCCGTACCGTGAGCGCGCCGCCTACGACCTCATCGTCCAGGGCATGGGCGGGATCATGGGGATCACGGGGGAGCCCGACGGCGCCCCGATGCGGGTCGGCGTCGCGGTGGCCGACATCTGCGCCGGGATGTTCGCGGCGTACGGCATCCTGGCCGGGCTGCGGGCCCGCGAGCGCACCGGGGCGGGGCAGTGGATCGACGCCGCGATGCTCGACGGGCAGGTGGCCTGGATGACCTACATGGCCGCCAATTACTTCGCCACCGGAGAGGATCCGAGGCGCGTCGGCTCGGCCCACCTCAACCTCGTCCCCTACCAGCCGTTCCCGACGCGCGACGGGTTCGTGAACGTCGCGGTCGGGAGCGAGGGGCTGTGGCAGCGGTTTTGCGACGCGGTGGAGCTGCCGATCGCCGCCGACCCCCGCTTCGCCACCAACGCCGACCGCGTGCGGCACCGCGAGGAGCTCCTCGCGGTGCTCCTGCCGGTGTTCGCCCGGCGCCGCACCGCGGAATGGGTGGAGCGTCTCCTCGGTGCAGGCGTCCCGGCGGGCCCGATCTACCGCATGCGCGAGGTGATGGAAGACCCGCAGGTGCGCCACCGCGAGATGGTCGTCGAGCTGCCGCACCCGCGGGCCGGCCGGATCCGGGTGAATGGGATCCCGGTGAAATTGTCCGAGACCCCCGGCGCGGTGGTCTCTCCGCCGCCGCTGTTGGGGGAGCACTCTGAGGCGATCCTGCGGGAGGTGGGGTGCCCCGATGAGGAGATCGCCGCGCTCCGCCGCGACCGGGTGATCTAGGATGTTCCGGCGTCCCCGTGCGACCCCGCCCCTGGTGGCGTGCCCGAGCTGCGGGCTCGAGCACCCCGCCGCCGCGCTCGGGCCGCGCCACTACGTCTGCGCCGGCTGCGGCCGGTACCTGTCGATGCCGTCGCCGGCCCGGATCGCCATGCTGGCCGACCCGGGGACCTTCAAAGAGGTGGACCGGAACCTCATCTCCGTCGATCCCCTCCAGTTCATGGACCGCCGGCCCTACCGGGACCGATTGGTCGAGGCCCGCCGGGCGACCGGGCTGCGGGAGGCCGCGACCAGCGGGATCTGCCGGGTCGGCGGCCGCCGGATCGTCCTGGTCGTGCTCGATTTCGGGTTCCTCGGCGGGACGATGGGGTCCGTGGTGGGGGAGAAGGTGGCCAACGCCTTTGAGCACGCCACGCGACGCCGGATCCCGCTGGTCAGCGTGGCGGCGAGCGGCGGAGCGCGCATGCAGGAGGGGATGCTCTCGCTCATGCAGATGGCCAAAGTCGCTGCGGCCGCGGCCCGGCACGACAGCGAGGGCCTGGCGTTTCTCTCCATCCTCACCGACCCCACCTTCGGCGGGGTGACCGCGAGCTTTGCCTCGCTCGGCGACGTGCTCATCGCCGAGCCGGGGGCCCAGATCGGGTTTGTGGGGCCGCGCGTGATCGAGCAGACCACGGGGACGCCGCTGCCGCCGGACTCGCACCGCGCCGAGACGGTCCTGCGCGCGGGGATGATCGATCTCATCGTCCCCCGCGAGCGGCTCCGCGAGACCGTGGCGTACCTGGTCGGGCACCTCAGCCGCGGCGGCGGAAGCCGCGGTCCGGCGGAGGCCGTGCCGTCGGGTCCCGCGCCCGTCGGCCTGGCCGCCTGGGAACAGGTCCGGCTGGCGCGACACCGCGGCCGTCCGCAGACGCGGGACTACATCGCCGCGATGACGACGCGGTTTGTGGAACTGCACGGGGACCGGCAGGGCGGAGACGACCCGACGATCGTCGGCGGGCTCGCGGAACTCGACGGCGAGACCGTGGTGATCGTTGGGCACCAGCGCCGGCACCTCCCGGGGCAGACCGAGGGCGAGGGCCAGGCCATGGCCAACCCGGAGGGCTACCGGAAGGCGCTCAGGTTGATGAGGCTCGGCGCGAAGTTTCAGCTCCCCGTGGTCACCTTGATCGACACCCGCGGGGCGAACCCGAGCTATGAATCGGAGCAGCACGGGATCGCCCAGACGCTCGCGCTCAACCTGGCGACGATGTCCCACCTGCGCACCCCGATCGTCTCCGTGATCACCGGGGAGGGGGGGAGCGGGGGAGCGCTGGCGCTCGGGGTGGCCGACCGGGTGCTCATGCTCGAGCACGCGATCTACTCCGTCATCGCGCCCGAAGGCGCCGCGGCGATCCTCTACCGGGACGCGAAGAAGGCCGAGGCCCTTTCCGAGGCGCTCAAGCTCACCGCGCGGGATCTGCTGCGCCTCGGCGTCATCGATGCCATCGTGCCGGAGCCCGAGGGCGGGGCACACCTTGACCCTGCGGGGGCCGCCGCCATCGTCCGGCAGCACCTGCTGGCGGCGCTCCGCGACCTCCGGCGGGTTCCGCTGCCCCGGCTGCTCTCCCGCCGCTATGCAAAGTACCGACACATCGGGCGCGTCGGCGTCTACTGGCGTGAGATCGTGCGGCGCGAGATGCAGGAGGCGCTCGACGTCCTCAGCCGGCGGCTCCCCTGGGCGGAGGGGCCGTGGTGGGGGACGCACGGGGGGCGGGGGAGCGAGCCGTAGCCGCGGGCGCAGGCGCTGCGTGGCCCCACCCGACGCCCGGAACCAGCGAGCTCAGGCGCTCGGCACGCGGCGGATCGCCTGCATGGCGATGATGAACCCCGACAGCATATCGGCCCCGGACGTTTCCCCGGTCCGCATCACCCCATGGGCGGCCTCGACGATCGCGGGCGGATCCCCGGAGGCGAGTGCGCCGAGCAGCCGGTGCCACCGGTCACTGGCCTCGCCGGCATGCGCCGCCTTGAGGTACGCCGCGCTGATCTCGTGGGTGCGGGGGGCCGCCGTCTCCAGCAGCAGGCCGCCGATCTCCTTCAGCTCCGCATCCGGCCGGTCTTCCCGCGCCAGCGCGAGCGCCAGGAGCACGCCGCCGATGAAGTCATCGCCGGACGGCGTCAAACCGGGCCCCAGGCCCGCCATCGACGAGGTCACCACCTTGAGCCCCCGCCGATTGCGGAGGGCCAACGACTCCGCCAGCCCGCCCATCAGCGCGTGGCTTCGCGGGAAGTGGGTGACCTTGAGCAACGGGGCGGGCAACTCTTCCTCCTGAAGATAGGGAAGCAGAAGCGCCAGGCTCTTTTCCGGGGGCGCCGCCGTCACCGCCCGCAGCAGCGTCGACATCGCCTGGCCGAGCCGCTCCGGGTCCACGCCCAGCGCCGTGTACGGCTTCGGATCCCAGAGCCGCGCGGCGGCGAGCCCGACGTCGAGGCTGTCGCTGAGCAGGAGCGCGTGGCCGTTGGACCGCACCGTTTCGCCAACCGACAGGTGTTGGAACGGCTGGCCGGCGCCGTCCGGGATCACGAGGTTGAGCGGGCCGTTGCCGAGGCTTTCCTGGACGATCGCGTAGATCGCCCCATCCTCATCCATGAGGTAGCAACTGCGCGGGTGGACCGCCAGGATCTCACCGTCCCACCCTTCCTGGCGAAAGGCCCGACCAACCCGCCAACTCATCGAGAGCGCTTCAACCCGGCTGTTCATCGTTCGGTTCACCGCGGGCACGGGGGTATCTTTCTCTGCCGCCTGGGATCTCCCTGTTCGGGTTCGGCCGCGGCTCACCGCGGGCCCGCCGGGGGACAT
>DATEHM010000054.1:0-9950 GCA_035279545.1 bacterium
AGCGATCCCGAGCGCGGCGACCCCGCGTTCCCACTGCCGCCTCCAGAGGTAGACCGCGGCCAGGACGAGGATCGAGATGACGACCTCAGCGTTCCCGAGGAAGACGAGGACCGCGGCGGGGATATCGGGAACCGGCGACGCCCGCTGCAGCCAGGCCGTGGTGTGCTCGTCCCACCGGTGCGCCACGGGAAAGGACGCCGCCCAGGTGAGCAGGCCAAACATGACCAGCGCTGCGGCGGTGCGGAACCACACCATGGGATGAAGCCTTCGGGAACGTTCACCGTACGTCCTGGCACCGGTTGACACCAAGACCCGGCGCATCATAAAATAAGGTACCGTGGCCGTCACGCAAGCGGCGGCCACACGTGTCTTTTCTGGGAATTCGCGCGGTCAGCAACCGGAGGAAGATGGATGCGGACGATGATGGCCTCCCCCAAGGAGCCGGGCCGGTGGTTCGTCGTGGACGCCAAGGACCAGATCCTTGGACGGCTGGCCAGCCGGATCGCGTCGGTGCTTCGGGGGAAGGCGCGGCCGACGTTTACCCCCTATGTTGGAGGGGATCACGTCATCGTCGTGAATGCCGACAAAATTCGCCTCACCGGGCGCAAGGCCGAGCAGAAGAAATACTACCGGCATTCCGGCTATCCGAGCGGGCTCCGCACGACCGTCGCCGGGGATATGCTGAAGCGTCACCCGGAAACCGTGATTCGCGAGGCCGTCCGCGGGATGCTGCCGAAGACCCCGCTGGGGCGGGAGTGCCTGCGGAAGATGCGGGTGTACCGGGGCACGGAGCACCGGCATGCCGCCCAGCAGCCCGCGGTGCTCGATCCGCAGCCAAAACGGGAGCGTGACACGTGATGGAAGGCACAGCCCCGATCATGACCTCCGGGAGCCGCAAGGAAGCAATCGCCCGGGTCCGGATGATCCCCGGAAGCGGCAGCATCGTCGTGAACGGCCGCCCGGCCGACCAGTACTTCCCGAAGGGGCCCGTGCAAACGGTGATCCGGCAGCCCCTGGTGGTCGCCAACGCCGAGGGACGGTTCGACATCGTCGCCCACGTCACCGGTGGGGGCGTGCACGGGCAGGCCGGGGCGGTGCGCCACGGCATCGCCCGTGCGCTGTTGGCGTTTGACGCCGAACTGCGCTCGCCGCTTCGGAAGGCCGGGTTCTTGACCCGGGACCCGCGCACCAAGGAACGAAAGAAGTACGGCCATAAGCGGGCGCGGAAGGGGTTCCAATACTCGAAGCGGTAATGCCCGAGTTCGCCCCGGTCTAACCGATCGCCGCGGCGGGTACCACGGCATCTGCACGACCCTCGCACCGTCGGGGACTCTATCGGTGACCTCCCGTGCGGGCCCGGGCCTCCGACGCCCGGTGTGACGAGGAAGGTCACGCACGGACAGGAGCCCTCCACCAGACCGCCGAACAGGACATGGGGCGCAGGCCGCGCCCCTTTTTCGCTCGCGCCGGGGAGGGGACGCGGGACGCCCGGGGAGGGACCGATGCGGACCGTGCGGGGGCGTGACTACTTGAGCGTCCGGGATCTCGACCCCGACGAGTTGCGAGGCGTCCTCCAACGCGCCGGGGAAGTCAAAGCCCAGGCCCGAACCGGGGACCAGGCAATGGTCCTCCGGGGGAAAACCCTCGCCCTCGTGTTTGAAAAGCCGTCGCTCCGGACCCGGACCACGTTCGAGACGGGAATGTTCCAGCTCGGTGGGAACGCCGTCTACCTCGGGCCCCAGGATATCCAGATGGGCAGCCGCGAGACCCCCGCCGACGTCGCGCGCAACCTGGACCGGTGGGTGGATGCGATCGCCGCGCGGACCTTCGCCCAGCGGACCGTCGAGACGCTCGCCGAGCACGCCCACATTCCCGTGATCAACGCGCTTTCCGATTGGGAGCACCCCTGCCAGGCGCTCGCCGCGCTGTTGACGATCCGGGAGCGCTTCGGCCGGCTGGAAGGAGTTCGGCTGGCGTGGGTTGGGGACGGGAACAATACCCTCCGTTCACTCGTCTACGGCGGGGCGAGGCTCGGGATGTCGATCGTGATCGCCACCCCCGACGAGTACCGCCTTGATGCCGAGACGTTCCGCTGGGGGCAAGCGGCGGCCAAGGCGTCGGGGGGCGCGCTCGCCGCGATCGATGATCCCGCGGCGGCCGTGCGCGAGGCCGACGTCATCTACACGGACGTGTGGACCAGCATGGGGCAGGAGTCCTCCGCGGCCGCCCGGCGCCAGGTGTTTCAACGGTTCCAG
Source organism: bacterium (assembly GCA_035279545.1). GTDB lineage: Bacteria > Sysuimicrobiota > Sysuimicrobiia > Sysuimicrobiales > Segetimicrobiaceae > Segetimicrobium. The sequence goes on from DATEHM010000054.1 coordinate 2,256, forward strand.
GTGAACGCCGCCCTCCTGGCTCACGCGCCGGCTCACGCCGTGGTCACGCACTGCCTGCCGGCGCACCGCGGCGAGGAGATCACCGACGAGGTGCTGGACGGCCATCGGTCGGTCGCCTTCGACGAGGCGGAGAACCGGCTGCATACGCAGAAAGCCCTGCTGGCGGAGGTGCTCTGAGCGCGATGCCCCTGGCGATGCCGACGTTCCGGCCCTCGGATCTGGTCGACATCCTCGTCGTCACCTTCATCATCTTCCAGATTCTCATGCTCGTGCGCCGGACCCGTGCGGTGCAGCTGGTCATCGGGCTGGGGGTCCTGTTCGCCGCCTACGTGATCAGCCAGTACCTGCAGCTGTACACGCTGCAGTGGCTCCTCAACCGCGTCGGCCTGGTGGTGCCGATCGCCCTCCTTGTGCTCTTCCAGCCCGAGCTGCGCCGGATGCTCGAGCAATTGGGCCGGGGCGGGGTGTCCCTGGTCGGGCTCACCACCCACGGGCTCGATCGCGAAACGCGGATCCGCCTTGTGAACGATGTCGCCCGGGCGGCGCGCATCCTCGGTTCGCGGAAGATCGGCGCCCTGATCATTCTGGAACGGAGCGTCGGCCTTGCGGATTTCATCGAAACCGGGATCCGCATCGACGCGCTGGCCACGGTGCAGCTGCTCATCAACATCTTCTTCCCGAACACCCCGCTGCATGACGGCGCCCTGATCATCCGGGGCAACCGCGTCGTCGCCGCCGGCTGTCTCCTCCCGCTGACCGAGCGGCCCGGGCTCAGCCGGGCGCTGGGCACCCGCCACCGGGCCGCGATCGGGATCACCGAGGAGACGGACGCGGTCGCGGTGGTCGTGTCCGAGGAGACCGGAACGATCTCGCTGGCGCGCGAGGGCCGCCTGACCCGCGGCCTGACCGAGGAGGAACTCAAGGTGACGCTCCTCGCCCTCACCGTTCCCCAGCCCGTCCGCATGGCCGGGTTTCGGGTCCCGGCGGTTCGCGTCCCGATGTCCGTCCGGGTGCCGGGGATCTGGCAGTGGGCTCGGCGCCGAAGCGAATGAAGCGGTTCCTGGACGAGCGGACCCTCTACCTGCTCCTCTCCGGGGCGATCGCCGTGGTGACGTGGCTCTACGTGGCCACCGCCCAAAACCCGTTGGTGTCCCGATCGATGAAGGTCGATATCCAGCTCCGCAACCTCGATCCCAATGAGGTCGTGTTGCGGCCGTCGACGCGGACCCCGCCGCAGGTGACGGTCCGCCTCCAGGGTCCCCGTTCCCAGGTCGCGCCGCTGGCGCCGAAGCTCGTCGATGCCTACGCCGACCTATCCGGCCTGGGGCCCGGGGACCACCCGGAGGTCCCGGTCGTCATCACCCCGCCGCCCGACGTTCGGGTCGCCGATCAGCGGCCGACTTCGATCCTGGTCGTGCTGGACGCCGTGTCCTCGAAGCGGCTCCCCGTCGAGGTGAGCCTCCTCGATGCGCCGCCCGAGGGCATCACGCTGGGGGTGCCCCACACGGCGCCGACCGTGGTGTCCGTGAGCGGCGCCTCGCGCCAGGTGGCCCAGGTGCGCCACGTATTGGTGTACTTCGACACCGCCGCGGTGAAGCAACAGGTGGTGGCCTCGTTGCAGGTGGCCCCCGTCGATGCGAGCGGCCAGGTGGTGACGGGCGTGAAGGTGACCCCCAATAACGTCAACATGACCCTCGCCGTCCGCGAGGCGGTGATCAGCAAGGTCGTCCCCGTGGTGCCGACATTGGTGGGCACCCCCCAGCCGGCCCTGGCGATCACCAGCGCGAGCACGGTCCCCGGGATCGTGACCCTCACCGGCCCGAGCGCGGTGCTCCAGGGGGTGGAGAGCGCCGCCACCGTGCCCGTCGATATGACGGGGGTGCACAGCGATGTCGTCCGCCGCGTCGCCCTGCAGCTGCCTGCCGAGGTCTCGGCGTCCACGAGACAGGTGACGGTGACCGTGCGCGTGGGCCGGGGGTTGCTCTCGACGATCCTGCGCGGCGTCTCGGTGCGCGTGATCGGCGTGCCCGCGGGGAGCGCCTCCCGCGTCGTGCCCGACCGCGTGGACGTCCAGGTCGAGGGGCCGCAAGACCTGGTGCGTCGTCTCACCGCGCAGTCGGTCACCGCGGAGATCAGCGCGGCGGGGCGGGGGCCCGGCCAGTACACGATGAGCCCGCGCCCGATTCTCCCGCAGGGGATCCACGTCCTGGCGATCCAGCCGGCGCAGGTCGTGATCATCCTGTCGTCGTTGTGAGGGTCCGTGGGACGGTTGTTCGGGACCGACGGGATCAGGGGCATCGCCAATGCGGACCTCTCCACCGAACTCGTCGATCGAGTGGGGCGGGCGGCGGTGCACGTGCTCGCTTCCGGGGGCCGCGGCCGGTTCGCGGTGGGACGCGATCCGCGCATCTCGGGCCACCTCCTGGAGGCGGCGCTCGCCGCGGGCATGGCCTCTGCCGGCGCCGATGTGCTGCGGCTCGGCGTGATTCCCACCCCGGCCGTCGCCTACCTGGCCCGCTTGCTCGGGGTGCACGCCGGTATCGTGATCTCCGCGTCCCATAACCCGGTCGAGGATAACGGGGTCAAGTTTTTCGCGGCGACCGGGTTCAAGCTGCCGGATGCGGTCGAAGCCGAGATCGAGGGCGCCCTGGACCGTGCGGCGGCATTGCCGCGACCGATCGGGAGCCGGGTGGGGAGGATGGTCGACGTCCCCGACGCCGCGGAACGCTACCTGGCATACGTCGCCGGCCTCGCCCGAACGACCCTGGAGGGATGGCGCATCGTGGTGGACTGCGCCAACGGGGCGACGAGCGCGCTCGCGCCCGCGCTGTGGGAGCGGTTGGGCGCCACGGTCATTCCCATTCACGCCGCCCCCGACGGGACCAACATCAACGCGGGATGCGGTTCGACGCACCCCGAGGTGATCCAATCGGCGGCGCAGGCGCAGGGCGCCGACGTGGGCTTCGCGCACGACGGGGACGGCGATCGGGCGATCGCCGCCGACCGATACGGGCACCTCATCGACGGGGACGCGATCATGGGGATCACCGCCCTGCACCGCCAGGCCCGCGCAGAGCTCCCGGGGGACCTCGTCGTGGCGACGGTGATGAGCAATCTGGGCCTGGAGCAGGCCCTCCGCGGGGCCGGCATCCGGCTGGAGCGGGTCCGCGTGGGGGACCGATACGTGCTGGAGCGGATGCTGGAGACTGGAGCGCGCGTGGGCGGCGAACAGAGCGGGCACGTGATCTTCCTGGACCGCGCCACGACAGGCGACGGACTGATCACGGCCGTCGAACTCGTCAACGTGATGCTCGATTCCGGCCGGCGGTTGGAGGAGCTTCGCGCCCCCTTCGCCCGCTATCCGCAGGTCTTGCTCAATGTGCGAGTCGTCCACCCCGAGCGCTGGGCCGACGATCCGGAGATCCTCCGCGCCATCGCGCGGGCCGAGGCCCGGTTGGGAGGACGCGGCCGGATCCTCATCCGGGCCTCCGGAACCGAACCGCTCGTCCGCGTCATGACCGAGTCCGAGGATGCGGGGATCGCGGAGGAGATCGCCCGCGAGCTCACCGAGCTGGTGACTCGCCAGCTAGGGGGCGCGGCCGAGCCGGCGGCCCCCGACGGCGACTCGGCCGGGGGGATGGGTGGAGGGGTATTATATTGAGTTGGACCCGTGAGGGCGCCGGCGGCAGGACGCTCGGATTGTCTGTCGAAGTAGCGGCAGACCTCGGCGTGAGAGGTCACGCCCGCTGCGGGATCGGGGCGACGCAACAACACGAGAGGAGGTGCGGGGGAGCCAGAACGCAACGAAGCGCCGGAACTCGCCCTGGTGCGTAGAGGGCGAGTTGACGAGGAAGGGGATCTCGAGTGGGGCCGTGCGGCTCCTATTCGGCGGGTGACCCTAGGCCGGTCCAGCCTCAAGGACGCTGCCAAAACCCGGGGGCGACCCCGGGGACAGAAGGCGTCCGGGACGAGTCGATCTCTTGGCAGCGGGTGGTGCGATGGTTCCCCCACCTCCGCGTCGCCGCGAGCAGCGAACTCTGCCGCTGCCAACTTCCGCCCACAACACAGCGATCGTCTGGTGGGTCCATGCCTGCGCGACCCTGTGCGGGGCGATCGGGAGGCATCTATGTGCGGCATCATGGGGTTCATCGGGGGCCGGCCGGCGGTCCCCGTGCTCCTCGACGGACTGCGCCGCCTGGAGTATCGGGGGTATGATTCCGCGGGGGTCGCCGTGGTCACCAACGGCGCCATCGAAGTGCGAAAGTCCGCCGGAAAGCTCTCGCAGTTGGTGCGGATCGTTGAAGGCACACCCCTCGCCGGCATGATCGGCATCGGGCATACGCGATGGGCGACCCATGGGCATCCGTCGGATGAGAACGCCCATCCGCACGGCGACTGCCGCGGCCGCGTCGTGGTCATCCACAACGGGATCATCGAAAACTTTCTGTCCCTCAAAGAGGGCCTGCTGGCCCGCGGCCACCTGTTCCGGTCCGACACCGACACCGAAGTGCTCGCGCATCTCATCGAGGAGGCGTACCGCGGCGACCTGGCGGCCGCGGTCGAGCATGCGGTCGCGCAGGCCTCCGGCGCCTACGCGCTGGTGGTGCTCTCGGCGGACGAGCCCGACAAGATCGTCGCCGTCCGGCGGATCAGCCCCCTGATCATCGGGTTGGGACGGGACGAGATGCTGCTCGCCTCCGACATCCCCGCGCTCCTGCCGTACACGCGGGACGTGATCATCATCGAGGACGGCGAGATCGCCGTCCTGACGCGCCGCGGCGTGGCGCTGTCGCGTATCGGCGGCGGGCGGATCGACCGGCTGCCGATGCGGGTGACGTGGGACGCGGGCGCCGCGGAAAAGGACGGCCACGCCCACTTCATGCTCAAGGAAATTCTGGAGCAGCCGAGGGCGCTGCAGGAAACGATGATGGGACGGCTGCCCGATGACCGCCGCATCGCCCTGGACGGGGTCACCCTCCCCCCCGAATTCGTCCGAGACCTGGCCAAGGTGTGGATCGTCGCCTGCGGGACCGCCTATCATGCCGGCCTGGTCGGGCGGACGCTGATCGAGCGGCTCGTCCGGATCCCGGCGGAGGTGGATCTGGGCAGCGAGTTCCGCTACCGATCACCGCTGATCGGCGACCGGGCCCTGGCCGTCGCGATCAGCCAGTCCGGGGAGACCGCTGACACGCTTGCGGCGGCCCGGGAGGCGCGGGTGCGGGGCGCGCGCCTGATGGCGGTCGCCAACGTCGTGGGCAGCACGCTGGCCCGCGAGGCGGACGACGTGCTCTACACGCGCGCGGGTCCCGAGATCGCCGTTTGCTCGACGAAGGCCTACCTCACTCAACTCGCCGCGCTGGCGATGCTGGCGATCTCCCTGGGGCAGGCCCGGGGGACGCTTCCGGCCGGCCGGGTCGCGGAGCTGATCCAGGGGATGCGCAGCCTCCCGGTGCGGGCGCAGGGCGCCCTCGCGCTCGAGCCCGTCATCGTGAAGCTCGCGGAGCGCCTCCAGGCGACGCGCCACGCCTTCTTCATCGGCCGCGGCCTCGATTATCCGGTGGCGATGGAAGGGTCGCTGAAGTTGAAGGAGATCAGCTACGTGCACTCGGAGGCGCTCGCCGCCGGCGAGCTCAAGCACGGGACGCTCGCCCTGGTGGTCCCGGGCGTGATGGTGATCGCGGTGGCCACCCAGCCCGACGTCATCCAGAAGACGGTCAGCAACGTCCAGGAGGTCCGGGCGCGGAGGGCGGAGATCGTCGGGGTGGCGACCGAGAGCACCGCGGACGCGCTCCGGCCGCACGTGGATCAGCTGCTCACCCTCCCCGCGGTGGACCCCCTGCTCGCGCCGATCCTGGCGGCGATCCCGCTCCAGTTGCTGGCCTACCACATGGCCCGACTGCGGGGTCACGACGTCGATCAGCCCCGAAACCTTGCGAAGAGCGTGACCGTCGAGTGAGAATTCTCGTCACCGGGGGGGCCGGCTTCATCGGATCGCACGTTGCGGAGGCCTACCTCCGCGCCGGCCACCACGTGGCCGTGGTCGACGCCCTCCTCGGGGGCGGGGCCAACCGGACCCCCCGCGGCGCCGGCTTTTATCGGGAGGACATCCGCAGTCCCAGGTTGGTCGAGGTGTTTCGCGCGGAGCGTCCAGAGGTGATCTCCCACCATGCCGCGCAGGCGAACCTCCGCCGGTCGCTGGCGGATCCGGTCTTCGATGCGGAGGTCAACGTCGTGGGGACGCTGCGCCTCCTCGACCTGGCCGTCCAGCACGGCGCGAGGCAGTGCATCTTTGCGTCCACGGGCGGCGCGTTGTACGGGGAGCCGGGATCGCTGCCCGTGGACGAGGAGGCCCCGATCCTGCCGACGTCGCCGTACGGGTTGCACAAGGTCCTCGGCGAGCACTACGTGGACTACTACCGGCGGATGCACGGGCTGGAGACGGTGACGTTCCGGTACGCCAACGTCTACGGCCCGCGGCAGGATCCATCGACCGAGGCCGGGGTGATTGCGATCTTCGCCGAGGCCATGCTCGCCGGGCGGCGGCCGGTGATCTTCGGGGACGGGACCCAGACCCGGGACTTCGTCTACGTCGGGGACGTGGCCGACGCGAACCTCCGCGCCCTCGGGCGGTCGATCGCCGCACCGATGCACATCGCCACCGGGGTGGAAACCTCGGTGCACGACCTCGCCACCCGGCTCCGCGCCCTGACGGGGGCGACCGTGGAGCCGGAGCACGGCCCTCCGATTCCGGGAGAGGTGCGCCGGATCTTCCTTGCGAACGCTCGGGCGCAGACCGAACTGGGGTGGCGTCCGAGCACGCCGCTGGAGGAGGGCCTTCGGCGGACCGTCGAATGGTTCAGGGTGGAAAGGAGCGCCCGAACATGATCGACAAGGAACTGCTGGAGATCCTCGCCTGCCCGGTCTGCAAGGCACCGGTCGTGCAGCGCGACGACCGGATTGTCTGCACGAAGTGCGCCCGCCGATACCCGATCCGGGATGACATCCCGGTGATGCTGGTCGATGAGGCGGAGCAGCCGACGTCGTAGTCCACGGTCCGCGAGGGTGACCGCGTGATCCGCGGACTCGGCGTGGACATCGTGGAGGTGGACCGCATCCGACGGGCCGTCGCCCGGTGGGGCGAGCCGTTCCTTCACCGCGTGTTCACGCCCGCAGAGCTCGCCCGCGGGGGGACGTCCCCCACCGCCGCGGAGCGGCTCGCCGGTCGCTTCGCCGCCAAGGAGGCCGTGATGAAGGCGCTCGGCCGGCGGGGCGTGGGGTGGCGGGAGATCGAGATCACGACCGATCCGTTCGGCAAGCCGGGGGTCCACCTGAGTGGCCGGGCGGCGGAGATCGCCGATCGGCTCGGCGTCCGCGCCTGGTCGCTCGCGATTTCCCACACGCGTTTGATGGCCATCGCCCAGGCGCTTGCCGAGTGACGGGTCGTCCGCGGCGGAGCGTTCCGCTGAGACTCCGGTGAAGCTGCCCACGCCGTCCGAGATGGCCGGCTTGGAGCGGCGCTGCCAGGAGGCGAGCGGGATCACCGTCGCCGCCCTGATGGAGCAGGCGGGGGCGCGCACGGGCGAGGTGGCGCGGGCGCTGCTGCGGATCCGGGGGGGGCGTCGGGTCGTCGTGCTGGCCGGCAAGGGCAACAACGGCGGCGACGGGCTCGTCGCCGCGCGGCACCTCGCCGGCGAC
>DATEHM010000055.1:0-16007 GCA_035279545.1 bacterium
GCTCCGTCCGGTTCGCGATCCTCAACGCGGGTCGCGAGGACCACGCCTTCACGGTGCAGGGGATGGGGGTGATGGCGCAAATCGCCGCCCTTCCCCCCCAGGGCACGGGGAGCCTGGACGTAACCTTCACCAAACCGGGGACCTACAGGCTGCTGGGAGGCCGCCCAGGAACCGATTCGCCGGCCAGCCGCCTCACGGTCCGGCCGTGACCGCGCCGCTCCGGGTGTGCGTGTGCACCCCGGAGGCGGTCCCCTTCGCCAAGACCGGCGGGCTCGCCGACGTGGCCGGGGCGCTCCCCCCCGCGCTGGCGGAGATGGGGTGTGATGTCCGCCTGGTCCTCCCGGGATACCGGGCGATCGACCGCGGGCGGTTCGGGTTCCGCGCCCTCGGCGGTGCGCCGGTCTCCCTCGGGGCCGAGCGGACCGCGGTGCGGTTCTTCGAGGGCCGGCTGCCGGGGGGCCACGTCCCCGTGTACCTGATCGGCAACGACCCGGGGTTCGACCGTGAGGGGCTGTACGGGGAGGGGGGCCGGGACTACCCCGACAATCTGGAGCGGTTTACCGTCTTCTGCCGCGGGACGCAGGCCCTGCTCCGCCAGCTCGGATGGGCGCCGCACGTGCTGCACTGCCAGGACTGGCAGACCGCGTTGCTCCCGGTCTGGCTCCGGGCCGAACCGCGCGACACGGTGTGCGCCGGGACCGGGACCCTCTTCACGGTCCACAACCTGGCGTACCAGGGCCTGTTTCCTCCGGAGCGCCTTCCGGTGACCGGCCTGCCCGTCGATCTGTTCACCCCGCAGGGAATCGAGTTCTACGGAAAGATCAGCCTCCTCAAAGGGGGGCTGATCTTCGCGGACTTGCTCAGCACGGTCAGCGAGCAGTACGCGCGGGAGATCCAGACCGAAGAGTTCGGGTGCGGCCTCGAGGGCGTCCTGCGGAAGCGCGCGCGCGCGCTCGTCGGCATCCTCAACGGCGTCGATTACGGCGCCTGGAACCCGGCGACGGATCCGCTGATCCCCGCCCGCTACACGCCGGAGGATCTCACCGGTAAGGCCGTGTGCAAGGACGAAGTGCGGCGCACCCTCGGGCTTGACCCCGATCCCCGGGCCCCGCTCGTCGGAATGATCACGCGGCTGGCCGACCAGAAAGGCCTTGATCTGGTCGCCGCGACGATTGAGAAGATCTTGGGGTGGGGCGCGCAGTTCGCCCTGCTCGGCACCGGCGACCCGGTCTATCACACACGGTTTCGGGAGGTCCACGAGCGGCACCGGGGACGTGCCGCGGTCACCCTGGGATTCGACGAGGCGCTCGCCCACCGGATCGAGGCGGGGGCCGACCTCTTCCTCATGCCGTCCCGGTACGAGCCCTCCGGCCTGAATCAGTTGTACAGCCTGCGGTACGGAACCGTCCCGATCGTGCGGAAGACCGGGGGATTGGCCGACACGATCGTCGACGCCACCCCCGACACCCTCGGCCGGGGGACGGCCAACGGGTTTGTCTTCGAAGCGTACACCCCGCAGGCGCTGCTGGGGGCGGCCAGCCGGGCGCTCGCCGCGTACCGCGAACCCGCCGTGTGGCGCCGGCTGCAGTCCGTGGGGATGCGCCAGGACTTCTCCTGGAACCGGTCCGCCGCCCGCTACGTAGACGCCTACCGGCGCGTGACCGAGGCGCGGGGGGCCGGGGAGCGTGCCGGTGCACCCCCCGGCCGATAGCGCATCCCCTTCAAACGGACGAAGGCCGGACCGCAAGATCTCGAGGAGAATCAGGAGGGGATCGGCCGCCGCGAACCGGGTCTACGGCCCTTGCGTTTCGTGCACCCATTAGCAGAGGAAAGGATGTGCAGCAGTGCCTGAACTCCGCAAAGACCCGATCACTCGACGCTGGGTAATCATCGCCACCGAGCGCGCGGCGCGTCCGACGGACTTCCCGCAGCAGGAGACGACGCCCAACCACTCCGCCTCCTGCCCGTTCTGCGAGGGGCAGGAGGCCAAGACGCCGCCCGAGATCGCGGCGGTGCGGCGCCCCGGGACCCACCGCGACGCGCCGGGGTGGGAGGTGCGGGTCGTCCCCAACAAGTTCCCCGCGCTCCGGATCGAAGGCTCGACCGCCACCGCGTTCGACGGGATCTTTGAGACGATGGGCGGCGTGGGGGCGCACGAGGTCATCATCGAGACCCCCAACCACCTCCTCCATCCGGCGACGATGTCCCCGGCACAGCTGGCCTCGGCGATCTGGATGTATCGCGAGCGGTACCGCGACCTGGACCGGGACGACCGCTTCAAGTACCTGCTGCTGTTCCGCAACCACGGACGACCGGCGGGCGCGTCCCTCAGCCATCCGCACACGCAACTGATCGCGCTGCCGATCGTGCCGAAGCGGGCGACGGAGGAACTCGAGGGTGCGCAGGCCTACTTCGCCCGGGAGGGCCGCTGCGTCTACTGCGACCTCCTCGGCCAGGAAGCCGCGACCAAGATCCGGGTGGTCTGGGAAAACGACGAGTTCGCCGTCTTCGCCCCGTTCGCCGCGTGGTGCCCGTTTGAGTGCTGGCTGATGCCCAAACGGCACGAGGCCGCCTTCGTCAACCTGACCGATGCGCAGATCCCCGCGCTGGCCGAGGCCATGCGCGACACGCTGGGGCGGCTCTACCACTGTCTCGGCAACCCGCCGTACAATTTCATCGTCCACACCGCCCCCTACGACGCAAAGGTGGGCCACTTCTACCACTGGCACATTGAAATCATCCCCCGCCTCTCGCAGGTCGCCGGCTTTGAGTGGGGGTCGGGATTCTACATTAATACGGTCCCTCCGGAGAACGCGGCCCGATATCTGCGCGAGGTGGTCTTCCCGACCCCCGGGCACCCCACCCGCACCGGCTGACGGCCTCCGCGCCCACCAAGGGGCCCGGCGGTTTCCGCCGAATCATTCCACCGGGGTCGGGTGGCCCCGCACCGGAGCGCCCGGCCGCGGCACCGCGACCGCAACCCGGGACTCGCCTCGCCACCCCGCAGTGTCACAGGATTCGCCGGTGCGTACGTCTTGCAGGCAGGGGAGGGATGTTGTGATGCGAACGTGGCCACACACCTGGTGGGGCGTGGGGATGGTCGCCCTCGTCCTCGCGCTCGCCGGCACCGGCGTAGGGGCTGCGCCGCCGAGCGGCGGGACGCTGACGGTCGGGCTTGACCAGGAGCCGCCGACGATCGACCCACACGCCTCGCCGTCCGCGGTCACTTACCAGATTACGTCGAGCGTGATGGAGAACCTCCTGTACCAAGGCTTGGACGGCAAGATCGTGCCCTGGCTGGCCACCGCCTACAAGGTGTCCTCGGACGGGAAGTCGTTCACCTTCACCCTGCGCAAGGACGTCAAATTCAGCGACGGGGCCCCACTCAACGCCGCGGCGGTGAAGTGGAACTTCGACCGGATCGTCGATCCCCACTTCAAGGCCGGCGGGGCGCTGGCCGCGTTGACCGGCTACGCGGGCGCCAAGGTCATCGACGAGTCCACCGTCGAGGTGAACTTCAAGGAGGCCTACGCGCCGTTCCTCACCTACGCCGCGGGCGGCACGCTCGCGCTGATCTCGCCCAAGACGACGCCGACGCAGGGGAACGCCGTCAACGAGAAGCCCGTGGGCAGCGGGCCCTTCCTCGTGACCGAGTACGTGCAGAAAGATCACATCACCATCGTCCGCAATCCGGACTTCACCCGCAGGGAACCCTGGAGCACGCACCAGGGGCCGACGTATTTGGACAAGATCGTGTTCAAGATCATCCCCGAGCCGGGGACCCGGGTGGCCACGATCCAGTCCGGGGAGACGCAGATGATCAGTGCGCTGAACGCCCCGGCCGCGGTGCTGACCCGGCTGGAGGGCGACAAGGCCCTGCGGGTGGAGCGCAACCCCTACCCCGGCGCGCCGCGCATCTGGCTCCTCAACGTCACGATGCCGCCGACCAACGACCTCAAGGTCCGCCAGGCGCTGGAGTACGGGATCAGCCGCCCGGCGTTCGTGGAGTCCGTGTATAAGGGCCTGGGCAAGCCGGCGTGCGCCCCGCTGACCCAGGCGATGCTGGCCACCCCGGCGCTGTGCGCGGAGTACCCCTACAACCCGCAGAAGGCCGCGCAGCTCCTCGACGAAGCCGGCTGGAAGATGGGGCCGAACAACGTCCGAATGAAAGACGGGAAGCCCCTCACGCTCACCATCAACTCGATCAACTACGGCGGCGGCAACCTGCCTGAGATCGAGCTGCTGCAGGGCCAGCTCCTGCAGCTCGGCGTCGACGCCAGAATCAAGAGCCAGGCCCGGCCGCCGTGGTACGAGGACAACTACCACTGCGCCACCAACGGCCCGGTGATGTTCCTGCGATCGGTCGACTGGGACGGGTTGTACGCGTTGTTCGATTCGGCCAACGTGCACGGCAACTTCAACTGGGCGTGCTACTCGAACCCCGAGGTCGACAAGCTGATCAGCGCGGGCACGAGGGAGTTCGATCCGGCGAAGCGGCGGGCGATTTACGCGCGGATCGAGAAGATCCTCGTCGATCAGGCGGTGAGCGTCCCCCTGGTGGACGAGTACTCGGTGTGGGTGCTGCGGGGCAACGTCAAAGGCACCACCTACGACTACTCCGCCTATCCAGTGCTAAGCGACGTGTACATCGCGAAGTAGCCACCCGGCCGGGGCCGGCCCCGCCGGCTCCGGCCTCGTCTTGCTCAAGGGCGGGCCGTGACCCGATACATCTCCGCGAGGCTTCTCGTCACCCTTCCGGTCGTCTTCGGGGTGACCCTCGCCGTGTTCTCGATGCTGTTCCTCATCCCGGGCGACCCCGTCAAGATGATGCTGAGCGAGTTCCAGACCAACCCCGAGCAGATCACCAGGATGCGCGCCCAGCTCCACCTGAACGACCCGTTCGCCGCGCAGTACGGGCGGTTCGTCTGGAACGCCGTCCACGGCGACCTGGGCGAATCAATCCGCGACCGGCGCCCCGTGACGGGCGAGATCCTCGAGGTGCTCCCCTCGACGGTCCAACTCGCGGTGACGGCCCTCGCCTTCAGCAGCGGCCTCGGGATCTCGCTCGGGATCATCGCCGCGGTCCGCCAGAATTCCTGGATCGACCTGACGTCGATGATGGTAGCCCTGGTGGGAATCTCGATGCCCTCGTTCTGGCTGGGCCTGCTGCTGATCTTCATCTTCTCCCTCCACCTGGGATGGCTGCCGGCGGCCGGCGGCGGCGGGCTGAACCATCTGCCGCTCCCGGCGCTCGCGCTGGGCATGGGGGCCGCGGCGATCATCGCCCGGCTCACCCGCTCGAGCATGCTCGAGGTGCTGCGGATGGAGTACATGACCACCGCGCGGGCGAAAGGGCTGGCGACCCTCGGGGTGGTGCTGCGGCACGGCCTGAAGAACGCGCTGATCCCGATCATCACGATCTTCGGGTTGCAGTTCGGCAGCCTCTTGGCCGGGACGGTGATCATCGAAACCGTCTTCGGCCGGCCGGGAATCGGCCAGCTCCTTGTGAACGCGATCCTGAACAAGGACTTCCCGCTCGTTCAGGGCGTCGTGCTCTTCGTGGCGGTCGGGTACGTGCTGATCAACCTCGCCGTGGACGTCGTCTACGCCGCGGTCGACCCGCGGATTCGGTATGGCTGAGCTGGTCATTCCGGCCGCGACCCGCGCGCCGCGCTCCTCCTGGGGCCGCATGCTGCCGCGCGTCCGCCGCCACAAGGGGGCCATGGTAGGCCTGTACATCGTGATCGCCCTCCTCCTGATCGCGCTGGGGCAGCGCACCCTCGCGCCGCTCAGCCCCACGAAGATCAACATCACCGCCGCCCTGCGCGGCCCCGACCTGACCCACTGGATGGGCACCGACCAGTACGGCCGCGACGTCTACAGTCGGGTCATCCACGGGTCGAGCATCTCGCTCACCATCGGCTTCATCTCGGTCGGGATCGCCGCGACCGCCGGAACGGCCGTGGGGCTGGTGGCCGGGTTCTATGGGCGCAAGGTGGACGGGATCCTGATGCGGATCATCGACGTCATGCTGGCGTTCCCGGGCATCCTGCTCGCGCTCGCCATCGTCAGCGTCCTCGGGCCCAGCCTCCGTAACCTGATGATCGCGGTGGGCATCTCCGGCGTCCCCTACTACGCACGCCTGGTGCGAGGATCGGTCCTCGTCGCCAAAGAACAGCTCTACGTGGAGGCCGCCCGGGTCGTCGGCGTCCCGATCCCGGTCATCCTCGTCCGACACATCCTCCCCAACATCGTCGCGCCGATCATCGTCGCGGCGACGCTCGGAATGGGGAGCGCGATCCTGGCGGCGGCCGCGCTCTCGTTCATCGGGCTGGGGAGCCAGCCGCCGACCCCGGAGTGGGGCCGCATGCTGAGCGAGGGGCGGGACTACCTCCGGGACGCGTGGTGGATTTCGACGTTTCCGGGGATCGCGATCATGCTGACGGTGCTGGGCGTCAACATGCTCGGGGACGGCCTGCGCGACGTGCTCGACCCGAGGCTCCGGATTTAACGGTGGGAGGTCCCCGCTGGACGGCGTGGTTGCGGGGCGAGACCAAGGAGGAACCCGATGCCGGATACGGTCCTGATCGAAGAAATGACCTGGCCCGAGGTGAAGGAAGCCATCGCCTCGGGGAAGCGCCGCGTCATCGTGATGCTCGCCGCGATGGAGCAGCACGGGCCCCACCTGCCGATTGGCACGGACACCTACCTCGGCTACGCGACCGGCGTCCGCCTGGCCCGCCGGTTGGGGGACGCCCTGGTCGCCCCGGTCGTGACCCTCGGCTACTCGGCGGGCCACCTGCCGATGGCGGGCACGGTGAGCATTGAGGAAACGACCTTGGGGGCGGTGATCGTCGACGTCTGCCGGTCCCTCGCCCGCCACGGTTTCCGGGAGATCATTCTGCTCTGCAGCCACGGGGGCAACTATCGGGCGATCCGGAACGTTCTGGCGAACCTGCGCGACGAGCACCGCGAGATCCGGATCTCGACGATCACCGACTTCGACGAGTGGCTCGAGAGCACCAAGCAGTTTGCCGCCCGGGAGGGCCTGGACATGACCCGCCTCGGCGTCCACGCCGCGCAGGGGGAAACGTCCCTGATGCTCGCCCATCGCCCCGACCTCGTCCAGATGGACAAGGCGTGCGAGGGATTCGTCGGCGATGCGTCGATCCGCTGGCGCTCCAAGGTGCCGCCCCCGATGGATACGATGAGCCCCACCGGGATCCTTGGCGACGCCCGCGGCTCGACCGCCGCGCTCGGGGAGAAGATGTTCGGGGAGCGGATCGAGCGCGTGGCGCAGATGATCGAGGCGGGGAGGCTGGCGGGCTGATCGCCGGTCCCGCGGCCCGCAGGCACAGGGGGAGGGGTCCGAGTTGCCGGCACGTTCCGGATGGACAGTGCTCCGCGCATCCCAGCTGATCGACGGCGCCGGCACGCCGCCGGTCGCGGATCCCTCGGTCGTCGTCCGCGACGGCAGGATTCACGAGATCGTCTCCGGGGAAGCCTCCGGGCCGCGTTGGCCCCCGGAGGCCGACGTGCTGGACCTGCGCGGCCAGACGCTCCTCCCCGGCCTGATCGATGCCCACGTCCACCTGGTCCTCCCGGGGGACGGCACCCCGTTTGAGACCACCGTCCGGGAGCCCCAGGGAGTGCTCGCCATCGCCGCGGCGGAGAACGCCCGGCGGGCGCTCGCGGCCGGCATCACCACCCTGCGCGATTGCGGCGGGATGCGGGACACCACCCTGGACCTGCGGCGCGCCCAACACCTGGGCGGGGCCGCCGGCCCCCGCCTGCATCTCTGCGGCCGCCCGATCACGATCACCGGCGGGCACTGCTGGTATTTTGGGGGCGAAGCGGACGGCATCGAGGGGATGCGGGCGGCGGTCCGCCGGCTCATCAAGTCGGGGGTCGATTACATCAAGATCATGGCCACGGGCGGCGGGACCGTCGGCACGATATCGTGGCTCCCGTCGTACACCGCCGCGGAGCTGCGGGCGGCCGTCGAGGAGGCGCACCGGCTCGGGCGGCGGGTCGGGGTGCACTCCCTGTGCGCCGCCGCCACCCGGCAGACGCTGGAGGCCGGCGCGGACCAGATCGAGCACGCCAACTTCCTCGTCGACCCGGGGGGCCGTCAGGAGTTTGAGCCCGACGTAGCGGACGCCATCGCCCGGCGGGGAACGCCGGTGACGACGACCCTGAGCGTCGGGCACTACGTCATCGAGGCGCTGTTCGCCAAAGACCGCCGGACTCCCGAGGAGCAGGCGACGCTCGACCGATGGCGGCGCATGCTGCAGAACAACCTGGACCAGGCCGGGCGCCTGCGGGCCGCCGGCGTGCGCCTCATCGCCGGCACGGACGCCGGATGGCGGTTCACGCCGTTCGACGGGCTGGTCGCGGAGATGGAGCTCCTCTGCGAGGCGGGGGCCACGGCGAGCGAAGCCATCGCCTCGGCCACCTCGGCCCCGGCGGAGGCGATGGGGATCGCCGGCGAAACCGGCGCGCTGCGGGTGGGCCTCGCGGCCGACATCATCGCGGTGGCCGGCGACCCGCTGGCGGATCTGGCCGTCCTGCGGCGCCCCGCGATGGTGATGCGGGGCGGGTCGGTCGTCCACGGCGGCCCCGGTAGCCGGGACGGCGCCGGGGCGCGATGATGACGGAGAGGGGTGCGCCCGGCGTGAGCACACTGGGGTTCGTGGGGTTGGGCGCCATGGGAAGCGGCATGGTGGCCCGGCTGCTGAAGGCGCGTCGCGCGGTGGTCGGCTACAACCGGACGCGGGTCAAGGCCCAGCCCTTGATCGACGCCGGGATGCAGTGGCGGGACACGCCGCGGGCGGTCGCCGAGGCCGCGGACGTGATCTTCACGATGGTGGCCGACACCCGGGCGCTCGCGGCGGTGACGGAAGGATCCGACGGCATTCTGGCCGGGCTGCGGCCGGGACAGGTCTACATCGACATGAGCACCATCAGCCCGGCGGCAAGTCGGGACCTGGCGGCCCGGGTGGCCGAGCGGGGGGCGCGGATGCTCGACGCGCCGGTCTCGGGGAGTACGGTTACCCTGCGGGAGGGGAAGCTGTCGTTCATGGTCGGCGGGGACAAGGCGACTTGCGCCGCGGTCACCCCGATCCTGCTGGACATCGGCCCCAAGGTCACCTACGTCGGCGGAAACGGCCAGGGGGCGCTGATGAAGGTGGCGACCAACTTGAACCTGGCCGTGCAGATGCTCGCCTTCAGCGAGGGAATCCTCCTGGCCGAGAAGGGCGGCATCCCCCGCCCCCTCGCCGCGGAGGTCCTCTTGAACAGTGCCATCGCCTCGCCGATGCTCCGCTACCGAGGGCCGTTTGTCCTGCGCGACCCGGACGAGGTGCTGTTTACCGTGAACATGATGCAGAAAGACATGCTGCTGGCGCTGGAGGCGGGGCGGGCGCTCAACGTCCCGCTGCCCACGACCGCGGTCGCCAACGAATTCCTGACGGCCGCCCGGGGACTGGGGCTCGAGCACAAGGACTTCGCCGCGGTGTGCGAGGCGCTGGCGCGCCTCAGCGGCTCGCCGCGATGAACGACGCCGTCGACGCGCACGCCCACATCATCGTTCCCGAGATCACCTGGGACGCCGGCCACCCGGACCCCTGGCGGCCGCGGGTGACCCGGGTGGCCGGCCGGCAGGACATCGAACTCGGCGGCCGGGTCGTCCGGTCCGTGGTGAACGAGTTCGTGCGGGTTGAGGCAGTGCTCGCGCATCTCTCCGCCGCCGGGGTGGCGCGGGTCGTACTCTGCCCCTGGGTCCCCCTGCTCGGGTATCATCTCCCCACCGCCGACGCCCACCGGGCGGGCCGGATCCAGAACGAGGCGCTGGCCGGACTCGCCGAGACGCGCCCCGACCGGATCGGCGCGCTCGGCACGGTGCCCCTCCAGGACCCCGGCGTAGCCGTCCGCGAGCTCGAGCACGCGGTGAGGACCCTCCGGCTGCCGGGGGTGGAGGTCAGCGCGAGCGTGCGCGGGGTGTACCTAGGCGACGATCGGTTCCGACCGTTTTGGGAAGCCGCCGAGGCGCTGGACGCCCTGGTCTTCATCCACCCCACGACCAGGGGGTTCGACCTGAGCGTGTTCGAGGAGTACTACCTCTCGAACACGGTCGGCAACCCCTTCGAGACGACGATCGCCGCGGCGCATCTGATCATGGCGGGGGTGCTGGAGGCGCATCCCCGCCTGCGGATCCTGCTGGCGCACGGCGGCGGCGCGATCCTAGGCTTGCGGGGGCGGCTCCGCCACGCCCACACGTTTCACCCGCAGGCGCGGGCCACCTTGAGGGAATCGCCCGAGGCGTCGCTCAAGCGCTTCTACTTTGACACGGTCACGCACGATCCGGACGTCCTGCGCACGCTGGTCGACTACGCCGGCGCGGACCACGTGCTGCTTGGCTCGGACTATCCGTTTGACATGGGCGTGGAGCGTCCGACCGAGGTGGTGCGGGCGCTCCGCCTCCCGCCCGAGGACGAAGCCAAGATCCTCGGCGGCAACGCCGCGAGGCTGCTCGGCCTGTAACCCGGCCCGGCTGAGCGTGCCCTGCGACGACGCCTTACTTGGGAATCTCCGGTAGCCAGAAGGCGATCAGCCCGCCGCTGTTCGGCCGCTGGTCCAGGGTGTAGATCACGTGGTTGGTCTCGTCGAAGCCCAGCGCGTGGCTGCCCACGGCCGTCGGGATGTTTGCGATCCAGTGGACGGGCGAGCCGGCGAAAATCGCCATGGCGGGTCCCGCCGGGAAGTTCGACGCGGCGAAGAGGTACAGGTTCTCCCTGGGATAGTAGAACGCCATGTCGCCGGCGCCGACCTGCTTAAAGGTCTCGACCACGGTGTGGGCCTTCAGGTCCCACAGGATGGCCATCGGGGCCTTTTTGTTCGAGCATCCCAGCAACGCCTGGTTCGTCGCCGGATTGATCGCCAGGCCGTTCGGGTCGCAGGCGGCCCCGACGTCAAACTTCTGAATCATCACGTCCTTCACCGGATCGAACTCGAAGACGGCGTTCTGTTCGGAACTGGTCATGTACATCATCCCGTCGCCCGGATTGTAGCGGGGTTGCTCCAACCCAGGGCCCAGATCCTTGAACTGCTTGATGATCGTGTCCTTGACCGCATCGATGACCGTGACGATCCCGTCGTCGCTGTTGGCCGCGTACAGCTTCTTGTCTCTGGGATCGTAGTCCATCTCGTCCGTCCGCTTCTTGCCCCCGGTGCTCAGCTTGGCGATCACGGTGTTGCGCATCGGAGAAGCGGGGTTGACATCGATGATGGCGACGCTGCTGTCGTTGAGCCCGGCGAACACCTTGTTCACGTTCTTCGCCACCTGCACCCCGTTGGCGGGGCCGGTGGGCACCGTCTGCAGGTAGCGGGCGGCGGGTGTGGAGATGTCGAAGATGTCCACCCCCTGCGTGGTCCGATCGCCCAGATACATGAGGTGCGCCGCCTGATCAATATCGATGATGTCGAAGGACCCGGTCTTCCCCTGGATCGGGGGGATGTCCACGTGCGGGAGCGGGAGCGCCAACTCCGCGGCGATCACCGGCAGGGTCAATAGCAGCAGTCCGATCAGCCCCGCAAAGATGAAGGTGAGGGAACGAAGTGCGTGAAGACGCTGAAGCGAGACCATTATCGACCTCCTCACACGATATGCCGTTTTCCTAGGGAACGGGGTGGCGTCGCGGCCACCCAGTTTCCCCGGTTCTACACCGACTTTCGCGAACCCTCGCGCCGCCACGGGGAGGAGCCCGCCCGGTCACAGGGGTTCGGGGCGGGCGGCGAAAAGGGATCGGGCGCTCCAGCGATGACTCCCCGGGGCGGAGGGATTTGACCGGTGGCCCACGACCTGATCGAGGACAGCCCCGGGGATCCGGCGCGGCGCCGCCGAGCGCGCCTCCCGGACCGGGGCGGCGGCGGTCCGCTGTTCCCGCTCTCCCCGGAGGCCCCCAATCCCACAACCCCGTGCCGCACGCGCAGGAAGGGGCGGCGATCGCCATATGAGTACCCGGAAGGCGTTCCCGTTCAGTATCGCGTCACCCACTGAGCGGAGGAGGGGGAACACGATGCAGTTAGGCGTCGCCATCCTGTGGTCGGTGCTCCTGGGGGGGGCGCTGGCCGGCGGGCTCCTCGTGCCGGCGTCTTCGCAGCCGCAGAAGCGCAAGATCATCTTTGCCATGCCGGTCGCGCCGCCCAACGTCGTCCACACTCCGGTGGAGCTGGCCAAGGAGCTGGGGTATATGGACAAGGCCGGGATCGACCTCGACGTCAAGGACTTCGAGGGCTCCACCCGGGGGCTCACCGCCGCGATCGCGGGCGGCGTGAACATCGGCTACATTAACTGCGAGGAAGCCTACGGCAACGGCGTGCCGCTGGTGGGCTTTTACGACACCGCGGCGAAGCTGCCGGTGATGATGATCGCCCGCGATTCGATCAAGACGATCAAGGATCTCAAGGGCAAGAAGGTGGGCCTCAGCAGCGCCCCCGGGGGGTTCATCGACCGGATGAACCGGGCCGCCCTGGCCGCGGCGGGACTCAAGATGGAGGACGTGACGGTGGTCCCCACCACCACCGCGGGGCGCGTCGCCGCGTTGGTCTCCGGGCAGACCGACACCGCGGTCTTCCACTACGAGCAGGTCAGCAAGGTGTTGCGCACCCTCCGCGGGTACCACGTCATCCTCGACATGTACCAGGCGCTGCCGAACTATGACTACCACCTGATGTGCGGAATGCGGCCGTGGGTCCAACAGCACCGGGACGCTGTCGTCGACATGGTCGCCGCGACGATCCGGGCGATCCGCTACGCCTACGGGCATCGGGCGGAGTCGGTGCGGATCTTCGCCACCTTCACCGGCGCCGACGTTCCGGATGTCGGATACGCCTACGCGAAACTGACGACCAACTGTATCTGGTCCCGGAATACCGGGCTCGACATGAAGCGCCTCAACTGGTACATCGACTACGCCTACAGCCAGGGGGACATGAAGACCAAGTACCGGGCCGAGGACATGGTGGACACCTCGATCGCCGACGAAGCCTTGACGAAGGCCGGCGGTCCCGTCCCCGTCCGCGTGGGCTGCCTGTAGGGAGGCCGCGCCGCCGTGTTGTGGCCACGTCGAGTCCGCCAGGCGCACCGGGGAGGACGATGGCGGATCCGACCCTGACCCGCGTCATCCGCAGCTGGGAACCCCGCTTCCTCGCCAACGGGGTCGACCCGAACGATTACCGGCGGACGGTCGACCCCCTGGAAACGTGGGACGAATGGTACGGAGCGTGGATGGCGCTGGGGGACCGACACGAGGGGCTGGCCCGAGAGGCCGCCCGAGAGGACCGGCCGATCACCGCCGGGGAGGCCTACTACCGGGCGGCGCTCGCCTACCATTTTGCCGCCTTCTGCTGGGTCGAGCGTCTGGACGAGTACGACGCGGGCCACCGCAAGCGCGTGGAGTGCTACGGAAAGGCCCTGCCCTATCTCGACCCGCCGGGGGAGCGGGTCGAGTTTCCGCTCGAGCGGGCCCGGATCCCCGCCTACCTGCGGAAGCCCCGCAACGCGACGCGCCCGCCGGTCGTCCTCTTCCTCTCCGGGCTGGACTCGGCCAAGGAGGAGCACGCCAGCTTCGAAGCGTTCTTCCTGCGGCGCGGCGTGGCGACCCTCACCCTGGACGGCCCGGGTCAGGGCGAGACATGGTACCAAATGAAGATGCGGGCGGACTTCGAGATCACCGCCACCGCCGCGATCGACTATCTGCTCTCCCGCCGGGATGTGGACGGCACGCGGGTGGGGATCTGCGGCGTCAGCCTGGGCGGGTATCTCGCGCCGCGCTGCGCCGCGTTCGAGCCGCGGCTGCGGGCGGTGGCGTCGTGCGGGGGGCTGCACAGCCTCGAGGAGCGCCCCCTGCACGAGGGGATCCACCTCGCGCGGTGGCTGCACATCTGGGGGGGCGCGCGACTACGCCGACCTGCTGGCCCGAAGCCGCGGGGCGACGCTCGCCGCGGTTGCCCGCAACATCACCGCCCGTGCACAGGGAGCGGGACACCCTCGTCCCGCCCCAGGACGCCTACCGGACGTACGAGCGGGCCAGCGGGCCGAAGCGGTGGGTCACCTACCCCGAGGGCAATCACGTCTGCAACAACATCATCTACAGGTACCGGCCGCTCGTCGCCGACTTCATGGCCGAGCACCTGCGCTGAAGTGCGATGCCGTCGTCCCAGGTGAAGATCCGGATAGACCGCGCCTCGCGGATCTTCCTCCGCGCCGGCGTGGTGGCGTTCGAGGACCTCACGCTGGACCTGTACGAGGACGAGATCGCCTGCATCGTCGGGCCGAGCGGATGCGGCAAGACGACGCTGCTGCGCTGCATCGACGGGCTCCTGCCGCTCTCGCACGGCGCGGTACTGTTTGACGGCCGGCCGGTGACCGGCCCCCCGGCGAAGATGGCGATGGTCTTCCAGCACTTCGGGCTGCTGCCGTGGCGATCGGTCTACGCCAACACCGCCTACGGGCTGAAGCTGGCGGGAGCCCCCCCGGACCTCATCGAGATCCGGGTCTCCAGTGCCCTGCGGCTGGTGGAGCTGGCAGGGTTCGAACGGCACTATCCGTACCCAGCTGTCCGGGGGAATGCAGCAGCGGGTCGGCCTCGCCCGGGCGCTGGCGACCGACCCGGACGTGCTGCTGATGGACGAGCCTTTTGCCGCGCTCGACGCCCAGACGCGGGAGATCCTCCAAGAGGAGATGTTGCGGATCCTGGAGCGGGCGGGGAAGACGATCATCTTCGTTACGCACAGCATCGACGAGGCCATCCTGCTCGGCGATCGGGTGTGGGACCTGCTCAAGCAGGAGATCCAGGGGCCGGGGAGAGGTGAGTCCGGTGGCAGAGATGGCCGTGCTGCTTGCGCGCCGGGAGCAGATCCAGAACGCGGCCGTGCGTCTCCGGCAACGCCAGCACATCCACGACCTCCTCGTCCGGGTCGCGGCCGCTGTGGCGATCCTGGGGCTGTGGGAGGCTCTGGGGCGGCGGATCAACCCGTTGTTGTTCGCACCCCCGTCGGCGATCGTCCGGGCGTCGGTCCAGGTGATCGGATCGGGCGAGCTGTGGAAGTACCTCAGCGTCAGCCTGAGGGTGTTTGCCATCGGGACGCTCCTCGGGACCGTGGCCGGCATCGCCGTCGGCATCGTGATGGCCCGCGTGCGGATCCTCGACCTGTCGCTGGAACCGTTCATGATCGCCCTGTACTCCACACCGATGGTCGCGCTGATCCCGCTCCTCGTCCTGTGGCTCGGGTTCGGCGACGGCGCGAAGTCGGCGGTGATCTTCCTGTTCACCGTCTTCCCGGTCCTGGTAAACACCTACCAGGGGGTGAAGAGCGTCGACCCGAAGCTGCTCGAGGTGGCCCGGTCGTACCGCAGCCCGGAACGGACGCTGTGGGTCGACGTGATCCTCCCCTCGTCGGTCCCGTTCATCGTCGCCGGTATCCGCCTCGCCATCGGCCGCGGGCTGGTGGGGATGGTTGTGGCGGATCTCTACACCGCGGTCTCCGGCATCGGGTATCTGATCGTCCGCTACGCCCAGAACATCCAGATCGACCGGCTCTTCGTCCCCGTCGTCGTCCTGTCGCTGCTGGGGATCACCCTGGTCCAAGGGCTCCGCTGGCTGGAGATGCGGGTCGCTCCCTGGCTGCACGTCCGCGACGACTAGTCCCCGGGGCGCCGCCGCAGGAGGGCCTACGTGAGCACCGACAGCTTTGAGGCGATCCGCTCCACCCTCGATCAGCGCGCGGCGTTCGGCCGCATGCGCGGCACGCCGTACTACGAGGATGCCATCTACGACCGGTTCTCGGAGGAGGAGTACCGCGGACGGTACGAGCGGACGCGGGCGAAGATGGCGCGCCTCGGACTCGACGCCCTCATCGTCTGCGGCGGGCCGAACCACTGGTCCTACGGAAGCGGGCTGTTCTGGCTGACGAACCACCGGGAGTGGCACGCGCTCACGCTGTAC
>DATEHM010000056.1:0-2245 GCA_035279545.1 bacterium
CGCTGCGTCCGACGAGGATCGTGGCGCCGTCGGCGGTCAGGTACCGACGGGGCCCCGACCGCACCGGGGGCCGGCCGCGCGGAGCGCGTCCTCCCCGCCCCGCAGCGACGAGGTCCGATCGGATCTCCCACAGGTCATCGCTGGACCCGGCCGCCTCGATCTGGACGAGGGCCGCGCGGAGGGCGCGCACCTCCGCTTCCAATTGGCCGATGCGAGCGGGAATCGCCCGGGCCGCCGCCCGGGCTCTCGCGTAGCGGCGGAAGTACCGCTGCGCGTTCTCGCTGGCGGTAAGGGCGGGATCCAGCGGGATCTCGATCTCCGCGCCGCCCGCGGTGTGATCGGGGACGCGGAGCGCGACGTCCCGCGGCCGCGCCGTGCGGGCGTAGGTCAGGATGAGATCGCCCATCACCCGGTAGCGCTCGGCCGCCTCCGCCTCGGCGAGGGCGCGGCGGTTTTGATCGATGGCGGCCTCGCGCTTCCGCAGCGCCGCGCCGACCGAGGTCGCGAGCTGCGTGCGCCGCTCCTCGATCGGGGACGCCGCGGCGGCGTCCCGGCTGTAGCGGTCCACCGCTTCGCTCATCGTCGCGGTCGGATGCGCCGTCCATCGATCGAAGATCCGCATCGGGAACGGCGCAAACGCCTCGGCCCGTGTTCCCTCGGTGTAGAGCGTGGGCGCAAACGCACCCGCGGCGAGCGTCGCCCCGATCTCCCGCAGCACCCCGAGGATCGCCGCCGCGGAGGCGGCCGCCGCCTGCGCCGGTTCCTCCGCCTCCACCCCCGCCCGCGCCGCGATCTCCCGCGCGAGCGTCGGGCTGATCCCCAAGACGGTCTGCGACAGCCGCCGAGCCAGCGGCTGCGGGCTCTCCAGCAGCCCGTACAGCGTGTCGAGCTCCAGCCCATCGGGCGTCGGGCGATCCGCCGGGGGAGGGAGGTAGGGGCGTCCCGGCAGGACCGGCCGCCGCGGCGACATCACCGCACTGACCACCTTGAGCGCACCGAGCACCACGCGGTCGTCCGCGAGGATGAGGTTGCTGTGCCGGCCCATCGTCTCCGCGATGAACCACACGCGGCCCTCCAGCGCATCGAAGCCCAGCCGCAGCACCCGGTTAAACCGCGGCTGCTCCACGGCACTCAGTCGGGCCTCGGCCAGCCGGCTGCGGATCAGCGTCCCGAACGGCGAAAGCCGCTCGGTCGCCTCGGGCCGAGGGGCGAAGTGGACGCGGCTCAGCTGCGGGTGGATGCAGCCGAGCAGGTGCCGAACCGCGCGTTCGGGGGCCAGGCCGAGGGCGATCGTGTCCGGGGACGGCTGGCGCACCCCGGCAAAGCGCGCGCCCAGGCACGCGCGGATCTCCCCCGCGACGGCGGCGAGGGCGAGGCTGTCGAAGAGCGCGGCGACGGTCTCAGGCATGGTCCAGCATCCAATTTGGTGGGGACCGCCGCTCTTCCTACGCGCGTCCGATGGCGGCCCCGGCGCGCAGAAGTGGGAATCCCCTCCGGCCGTCCCGAACCCAGACCCGTGTTCTGGCACGCGATTCCCTGGCCCGACGTCGTCCGCGCCCTGGGAGCCGATTCCGAGCAGGGGTTGACCTCGGAAGACGCGCAGCGCCGCCTGCGCGAGACGGGCCCCAACCGGATGCCGGCGCGGCGCCCGCGCTCCTGGCTCAGCCGCATCGCGGCGCCCGCCGGCGAGTTCTTCGTTCTGCTTCTGCTGGCCGCCGCCGCGGTGTCGTGGCTGCTCGGGCAGCGGGTGGACGCGCTGGCGATCGCGCTCATCGTCGCCGTCAACATCGCGCTCGGGGCCGCGCAGGAACACCGCGCGGAACGCGCGCTGGCCGCGCTCCGCACCCTCGCCGCGCCGAACGCCCAGGTGATCCGCGACGGGATCCCGCGCACGATTCCGACGTCGGACCTGGTGCTCGGCGACCTCGTCGTCTTGACCTCGGGGGCGCGGGTGCCGGCGGATCTCCGATTGGTGGAAACCCACGTGCTCACAGTGGATGAGTCGCTGCTGACCGGAGAGGCGGCCGCGGCGAGCAAGGAGGCGGAGGGGATCTGCCCGGCGGACGCTCCGCTGGCCGAGCGAAACACCCTCGCCTTTCTGGGCACCGCCGTCGGCTCGGGCCGCGGCCGGGGGGTGGTGATCCGGACGGGAGCCCAGACGGAGCTCGGCGCGCTCGCCGGCGCGGTGGACAGCGCGCCCCCCAAGCGCACGCCGCTGACCGAGCGTCTGAGCGCCCTCGGCCGG
>DATEHM010000057.1:0-6408 GCA_035279545.1 bacterium
TGTACCCTCACATAACCGCATTTCCATTCTGGGCATTCCCGATTGGCCTACCGCAAACACATAGCCGAGCGCGTATCTGTTGGAGCTAAGATCAAAAGGTGTGTAAATTGGAGCGGCGTACCCTTTCCGCAAGAGACCAGACGGAACCCTCCCTAGCCGGGGAGGGGAAAGGAGTACGCCAGTGCCCGCCTTTCCACGTTGCCCAAGATTCAGTTCCACCTTGTCGCGTCCCACACTCGCTAGCTCAGGCGGGGTTCCCCAGGTCCAACCGAGTTGGAAGCCGAGGACTTCCTCATAGTATTTGAGGGCACCACCGAGGTCGTTTACGGACAAGATCGGCACAACCGCTTCGAACGTCGGTGTGTTCTCCATGCCCATCATTCACACCCCCGACCTAGAAAGACGCTTCGGGCCATGGTCGAATTGCAAGAGAACGACGAATCCCTCCGGCTTCTTCACCAGATTGAGCCCCTTCACCACCGCCCGGCGTTGCCCACATCTTGGAATGACACGGCTTGGCTACTGGCATCAAGATCCTCGACCACGACCTCCCCACCTCCCATCACGGTAGTCTTGCTGTGGCTCAGTCGCGTCACTCATTTCGTTTTCCTTGGCGTTCGGTATTTCTTGCATTGGCTTGGGCGACGTTTCGATCAAACATGCCCGGTCCCTGCCGAACGAACATTTGAGCCGTAGCGGCCCGAGGCGGCTACTGTGCGGCCTGGACTTTGGTAGTCAAAGAGATAGCGACTTGTCTCAAGCCACTCCCGGAAGGGCATTGATCCGTCTGGGATCTGCGGCCCGGGACCATAGGAGCTGACGATGAGTACAAGCAGTAACCTATTCGCGGAGGCTGTGCGCGCGGCACGAGACAGGTCGCCTATCCGCGCCATTGATCCTTTGCCTTGGCCGGGACCTCCCGATAGCGGTCCTCCTGAGGCCGTCTGTTCCTGTGGACACCCCCACGAGCAGCACGACGCGGCGGGAAGGTGCAGGTGTGTGATCGGCGCGGGATTTGGGTGTACGGGATACTGTCCGTGCCTAATGTTCATCCTAAAAGATTGATGAGAAAGAGGCGCAATAAGCGCCCGTACGTTGCTGGTCAGCAAAATTATCACCAAAGCAATGTCGCGGCTGGCCCCCTTGCAGGGAACAGCGAGCTCTAGAGGTAGCCTTGAGTCCGGGGATTATCGCACGATCTCTTCAGCGATGTCCGGCGTTTCCGCACCAGGCGTCTATGACAATATCTCTGGGGGCATAGGAGGTGGTCGTAACGCGGGGTTCTGCGGGTCCCATGCAGGAGGTGCGCTTACGATGCTTGACAGAGGGATTTTGCTCCTCGTGATCGCCGCCGTGGGGGTCACGGCGGCAGGGGGCCACGGTGAGGGAGGGCCTGCTGGACTTGGGAGGATCGCATTTGTCTCTACCCGCGATTGGTCGGCTCAGATTTACGTGATGAACGGAGACGGATCGCACGTCGTTCAGTTGACCAAGCCCTCCGCAGAATACTACGCGCCTGCGTTCAGCCAGGATGGTCGCACGATTGCGTTCGTCTCGACATACAATGAAATCCACCAAATTGCGACCATGAACGCGGATGGTTCGCAGGTGACCCACTGACGAATTCTCCGGGAGAGAGCGGGGCTCCGGCATTTAGTCCGGATGGCCGCAGGATCGCGTTCATCTCTAATCGTGATGGGGGGCCAACGCAAGTTTACATCATAGATCGAGACGGATCGCACGTAGCCCGCCTGACCAATTTACAAGGAAGGAAGTTTCAACCCCGCGTTTAGTCCGGAAGATCACCTTCGAAGCCAATGAAAGTCTCACCACCCAGATCTACATGATGGATGCGGACGGATCCCACGCCGTCCGGTTGACTGCACCACGCCAGTTCAGGCACGCCCCCGCGTTTAGCCCGAACGGCTTCCGGATCGCTTTCGTCTGCGATCCGGAGAACGGAAGGAGCCTGCAGATCTGCGTGATGAACGCGGATGGATCGCGCATCACTTCTCTCACCAACTGGCCGGAGGGGCGACGGATCGTATTGAACGCGAACATGTTCCCACGGTTCAGCCGGGACGGGCACAAAATCGCGTTCACATCTATGAGGAGCGGAAGCGAGCAAATCTACCTGATGAACGCGGATGGGTCCAATGTCATCTCCCCAACCACCCCGCCAGGGGAGAACTTCAATCCGGTTTTCATCCCCTGAGGTGATGCTCCTGGTCCACCGGCGCGGCTCCGTCACACCCAGGCTTCAGGAGCTTTCAGTTAGTCATGAAGCCCGAGCCGCACATCGATGGAGATGTCGAGTGACCTTGCTGACCGTCCTGATCAGCTCCATTATGATCGGTACCGCTGGGGCACGGGCGCAACTTGCGGTCAAAGGCGATACGGTCGCTGGAACGAACTTGCGGCCGCCTTCAAGAAACTGGGCGCTCTCTCAGCGTACCGCGAGAAGAGGACGTTAAGCTCAGGGACGATTGTTTTGGAGATCGTGCCGCCGCATTCGTACATTCTATTGTCCAAACGGGTGCGGGGACGATTGAAACCGTGAACGTCGGCGGACGGGTCCGAACCCGGATCACCGGTGCATCGGGTGTGCCCGGCGGATGGCGGTGTGCAGAAGGCGCCTCGCCGAATTTCGGTGATCCTCGCAGCCACCCGGGGCAGTGTGGATATGGCACGCGGGCCCGACGCGCTGATCGACGGAGCACCCATGCGGACGTACGTGTACCTTACCACGCCTTCTTCATCGGGACCGACTACGGCAACGCGGAACACTACGTACGTGGGCAAGGAGACGGGCCTACCCCGTCGGACTATCACTGCGAAGGTGACCGTCGACTACTACGATTACGGGGCCAAATTCGAGATTACGCCTTCCCCCTGCGGGTAATGGTCGGACGCTGCGCGGACTCATCCACGAGGATCCACTCGGCTTCATCCACGCCCTGAGGCTCTCAACACCACCCGGCGACGCCTCACCTCTCAATCCGCACCCTGGTTCACAATGTTGTCACCGGACATGGCAAGCATCGCGAATGCGCTCTTGGCCGCGACCGGAATGACGAAACGGATGTCAGGGAAGTGATTGCGCAGCAACCCCACAATGGATCATGCAGCGGCGCGCCCCAGGAAAGCCGCCCCGAGCCCGCGCATCTCCGGGGGCTCCGCTACGGCGATTTCTGGGGTGACGTAAAGGACCGTCCGGCGTAGTCGAGGAAGGGCTGCAGCAGCCGGGTGAACTCCATCGGGAAGATGAACTTCGTCGCCGGCCCCGCCCCCAGCGCTTTGAGCGCCTCCAGGTACTGGAGGCTCATGGTGTTCGTGTCGACCGTCTTCGCGATGCTGAAGATCTTGTCGAGCGCGAGCGAGAACCCCTCCGCTCGGAGGATCGCCGCCTGCCGATCACCCTCCGCCTTTAAGATCGCCGCCTGCTTTTCCCCCTCGGCAATGGTGATCGCCGCCTGCTTCTTCCCGTCCGCCTCCGTGACCAGCGCCCGACGGCTGCGCTCCGCCGACATCTGCCGTGTCATCGCATCCTGGACATCCTTGGGGGGGGTGATCTCGCGGATCTCCACGGTCGTCACCTTGACGCCCCAGCGCTCGGTGACTTCATCCAGTTTGGCGCGCAGGACCTGGTTGATTTGGTCGCGCTTCGCCAGCACGTCGTCGAGGATGATGTCGCCGATGACGGCCCGCAGTCCGGTTGTCGCGATCCCCTGCGCCGCGCCGGCGAAGTTCCCCACCTGGATAACGCTGAGCTGGGGATCGACGACCTTCCAGTAGATGAGGAAATCGATCGAGATCGGCGCGTTGTCCTTGGTGATGCATGTCTGCGCAGGGATTTCCAAGAACACTTCGCGCAGATCGACCCAAACAGCCCGGTCGACGATCGGGATCAGGTAGACGACGCCGGGCCCCTTGGGACCGAAACTGCGCCCGAGGCGGAACACGACCAGACGCTGGTATTCGCGGACGATCTTTATTCCGCTCCGCAGCACGAGCGCCAAAACGACGACCACGGCGATAACGGAATACAAACCCATGGAAGGCCCCCCTGTTGAGGATCCCCTTCGCCCTGACGGGAGAGCCCCCCTGCCGGGCCGCGAGGGGAATCGGTGACCGCATCTGGAAGCCTCAAGACTGGACTTGGGGTTCAACGCGCAACTTGCGGCCACCATCGATAGGCTGTTGGCCCTAGGGTCCGGTCCTAGTTTGCCGGTTGGGCAACCCAACCCATCCTGCCAGTCCGCTGCCGTATCCCGCCATCGGGGGGAGGCATCGAGCGCTGCGCCGAACCTGTGATCCACGTGGATCTCACCCCGAGAACGGCGAGGCGAGAACATGGCGTGGTCGCTCAGCGCGAACGAGATCAAACGGCGCCAAACGCAGATTCGAGAGAAGCTGAGCCGACAAGACCTCGCGGGGCTGTGTGTGCTCAACCCGACGTACGAATCCTGCCTGCCGGGGTTCGCGTTCATCCAAACCGAACGGCCCATCGCACCGGCGTGCCCGCGCCGCGGGGGGGAGCGTCGAGCTGGGGATTTACCTCCTCGGGTCCGCCGGGTTCCGGCACTCCGATACCGTGCTCGTCACCGGCGATCGGATCGAGCCGCTCCCCTGCCACCCTCGGGCGCTCGAAGATCTGACCATTCCGGCGCGGGCAGCTGAACGTGAGCGGTGCTGCGACTGGGTCCGCGCTCGCTGTCGACCTCGGGGGCACGAAGCTCCTGGTGGGGATCGTGGACCGCGACGGGCGCGTGCTGGCCCGCCAGCGGATCGCGACCCCCCAGGGGGGTCCCGACGCGGTCGCCCGGGCGATCGGGGACCTCGCCCGGGCGCTTTCGGGTGCCAACGGGATGGCGGGGACGAGTGGGGTCGGCGTCGCGGTGCCGGGGCCCACCGACCACGACCATGGCGTGATTTACGATCCCCCGAACCTGACCGGGTGGGGGCAACAGACCGCCTTCGGGCCGATCCTCGCCCGGACACTCGGGACCCCGGTGTTTGTGGAGAACGACGCCAACGCCGCCGCGCTCGGCGAGGCGTGGGTGGGCGCCGGGCAAGGGGTGCGGGATCTCATCTACATTACGGTTTCGACGGGCATCGGCGGTGGGGTGATCCTAGACGGGCAGTTGCACCGGGGGGCCGACGGGACGGCGGGTGAGTTTGGGCACGTGATCGTCGAACCGCAGGGCCCCCAGTGCCACTGCGGTAACCGCGGATGCCTCGAGGCGCTCGCGTCCGGCACGGCGATCGCCCGGCAAGCGCGCGAGGCCGTGGCGCGGGGGGCGCGGAGCACCCTCCAGAATCTTGCGGCCCACCCCGAGGAGATCACCGCCCAGTCCGTCGCGGACGCGGCGCTTGGTGGGGACCCGCTGGCCGCGGATCTCTATCGCCGCGCCGGGACGTACGTTGGGACCTTTCTCGGCAACCTGCTCGCCATTCTCAACCCGGCCATGATCATCGTCGGGGGCGGTGTGAGCAAGACGGGCGACTTGCTCTTCCAGCCGCTGCGCGCGGCCATCGCCGCGCGCGTCTATCCCAAGCCGGCGTTGCATGTGACGGTGGTGCCCGCGGATCTAGGGGACGATGTCGGGATCATCGGCGCCGCGGCGCTTGTCTTCCATGGTGCGTCCGAGCGCGCTCGCCGCCCCACGTAGTTGATCGCGCCCAGACCCGCGCGTCCCTTCATGTGGCGGGACGCCTCGGATCGGCGCGCGCCTCGGCGGTCCTCGGCCTCCTGGATCTCAACCCAGGTCGGCCTCAGCCGGCCACGATGCGGTTATTGGTGGTGGCGGCGGTCAATCGCGCGTCCGTGCTTCATCGCGGTAGGAGGGCCGACCCGCGCAGGCCACGAAGGGGCGCGCGCCCGCTGCGCGGGCGGGACAAGACGTCGACCGCCGTCTCGAGGATGGCCCGCGCTCCGCGGAGCATCGTCTCCAGCGCCATCGACGGGCCCGGTCGATCAAGTTGGGCCACCTGCTCCGGCAGGAGTGGGACGTGCACAAATCCGGCCGGGGTCGATGGGCTCCGGGCGGCGAGAAGGTGCAGCGCGGTGAAGAAGACTTCGTTGCAGAGGAAGGTCCCCGCGGAATTCGAAAGGCGGCAGGGGACGCCCGCCGCACGCACGCGATCCCGAATCAGCGTGACGGGCAACGTGGCGAAGTAGGCGGTCGGTGCGCCCGCGACGATCGATTCCCCCGAGGGGCGGTGACCCGCATTGTCGGCGCTCGGGTAGTCGCGGATGTTCACCGTCAACCGCTCGATTCGCAGCATGGTCTGGCGGGGGCTCCCCTGCCCGAAGCACACCACCGCCGCCGGCCGGTAGCGCTCGATCAACTCGGCGACCCGGTCGCCCGAGACGGATCGGATCACCGGCAGAACCCCTGCCCGTAC
>DATEHM010000058.1:0-29292 GCA_035279545.1 bacterium
GGTTGGGGTTTGCCGTCGGGAATGCCGACGCGGTGGGGGCGCTGGGCACGCTCAAGACCAACATCGACAGCGGGCAGTTCACGGCGATCCAGGCCGCGGGCGTGGCCGCCCTCACCGGTCCCCAGGAGCCGGTTCGCGAGCGGGTGGCGACCTGGGAGGCTCGGCGGAACATGGTCGTGACCGGTCTGCGTGAAGCCGGGCTGGACGTGCCGATGCCCCGGGCGACGTTCTACCTCTGGGTTCCGGTGCCCGCCGGCTACACCTCGGTGTCGTTCGCCGCGCACCTTCTCGAGCACGCCGGGGTGGCGGTAGCGCCCGGCGTGGGGTACGGCGAGCGGGGAAGCGGCTACATCCGCATTTCCCTGACGACGTCCGACGACCGCTTCGCGGAGGCGATCGGGCGGATCCGGGAGCGGTTGGGGGTGGCCACACCCCCGACGGTCCGGTAGGGAGAAGGACGATCCGGACCACTGGCACCCCTCAAGGCCGCAAGCTTCGTCGAGGGCTTCATCCAGCGGACCGCGAAGGGTCCGCGCGCATTCAGGTCGCGGACGCGCGGCCGGAGCGGGCGGTGCTGGTCGGGCTCACCTCCTCCGACGGCGGCGGCGGGACGCTCGAGGAACTCACCCGGCTGGCGGAGACCGCCGGGGCGTCCGTGGTGGAGGTGATCGTCCAGCGGCGCGCCCGCCCCGATCCCACGACGTTCGTGGGGCGCGGCAAGGTCGAGGAGATCCGCGCGCGCATCCTGGAGATGGGCGCGGATCTGGCGATCTTCGACGAGGAACTGTCCCCTGCCCAGCAGCGGAACCTGGAGAGGCGGATCGAGACGAAGGTCCTCGACCGCACCGCGCTCGTGCTCGACATCTTCGCGCAGCGCGCGCGCACCCGCGAGGGGCGGCTCCAGGTCGAGCTCGCCCAGATGATGTACCTGCTGCCCAGGCTGGCGGGGCGTGGGGTGGTGCTGTCCCGCTTGGGCGGCGGCATCGGGACCCGGGGGCCGGGCGAGACGAAGCTGGAGTCCGATCGGCGGCGGATCCGGGCACGCATCACTGATCTCGAGCGGGCGATCGCGGCGATGCGTCAGCACCGGCGGTTGCAACGACAGGTGCGCCACGACGCCGCACTCCCGCTGGTCGCGCTGATCGGGTACACCAACGCCGGGAAATCCTCACTCCTCAACAGTTTAACCGAGGCCGGCGTGATGACCGCGGACAAGCTCTTCGCCACGCTGGACCCCACCGTTCGGAAGGCGCGGCTCCCCAACCACCGCCCGGTGCTGCTGGTCGACACCGTCGGGTTCATTCAAAAGTTGCCGCACGATCTCGTCGCCGCCTTTCGGGCGACGCTGGAAGAGGTCGCCGAAGCGGATCTGCTCGTGCACGTCATCGACGGGGCCCATCCGCGGTGGGCCGAGCAGATGGCGGCGGTGGAAGACGTGCTGGTGGAGTTGGGGGCCGCGGAGACCCCGCGGGTGAACGCGATCAACAAGCTGGACCGCATCACGCGGGAGGAACTGCGGGACATCCAGGCCGAGATCCCGGACGCGGTGCCGATCTCCGCGCTCCACCGGGTCGGGCTCGTGAACCTGCTGCGGCGGATCTCCCAACGGGTGCCCGATCCGGCGCGGCGGGTCAGCCTCGTGATTCCGTACGCCGACGGCCGGGTGTTGGCGCAGATCTACGCGCACGGCCGCGTGCTCCGGCGGGACGATCGGGATGACGGGGTGGCCGTGGAGGCCGAGATTCCGGCGAGCGGCCTGGAGCGGTTCCGACCCTACCTGAAGGAAGAGGCCGGGTAGCGCGGCACAGGGGCCGCCCTGTCGCGGAGCGACCGGCTAGACTAGGGGAGCCGGCGAATCAACACCACGACCTTCCCGAGGATCGTGACGTCGCGGGTGAGGATGGGCGCCATGGTGTGGTTCTCCGGTTGGAGGCGGATGTGGTCGCGCTCCCGATAGAAGCGCTTCACCGTCGCCTCCTCGC
This sequence comes from bacterium, assembly GCA_035279545.1. Taxonomy (GTDB): domain Bacteria; phylum Sysuimicrobiota; class Sysuimicrobiia; order Sysuimicrobiales; family Segetimicrobiaceae; genus Segetimicrobium. Next base: position 1,983 of record DATEHM010000058.1, read on the forward strand.
CCAGGAGCGCGGCGACGATGTCTCCGTTGTTGGCCGTCGCCTGCTGGCGCACCACGATGTAATCGCCGTCGTAGATCCCCGCCTCGATCATGCTCTCCCCGCGCACGCGGAGGATGAACGCGGAGTCCTCGCGGACGAGGTCGCGGGGGAGGGGGAAGACGTCTTCGACGTTCTCCTCGGCGAACAGCGGATGCCCGGCGGCGATGCGGCCCAACACGGGGACGTTAACGGTCCGCTTGGGAGGTTGGCTGGCGCCGTCCTTCAGGATCTCGATCGCGCGCGGCTTGCTCGGATCGCGGTGGATGAACCCTTTCTTCTCAAGCGCGGTCAAGTGGCTGTGCACGGTCGAGCTGCTGGTCAGCCCCAGCGCCGCACCGATCTCTCGCACCGATGGCGGATATCCGCGCTGCTGCATGTTATCCAAGACGTAGTTCAGGATCTCGCGCTGGCGCTTCGTCAATCCTTTGCCCACACTACAGCCCCCCCAGGCTCCCCCGTCCGCCGCCGGTGAACGTTCCCGGATTATAACATAACAATCGCCGGGGCGCAAACAGGTGTTCGCTACTCCGGCTCCACCCTCCTTGGCTGCTAGAGCAGGGCCCCGCCGTCGACGACGATGATCTGGCCGGTGAGAAAGTTGTCTGAGGTGGCGAGCGCGGTTGCGATGTGTGCGATGTCTGCGGGGTTACCGATCCGCCCGACCGGGAATCGCTTGGCACGTCCGGCATTTTCGGCTTCCCGGCCCGCGTGCCATCGGGTGTCGATCAGGCCGGGGGCGATCGTGTTCACGGTGATCTTCGGCGCCAGCGCCCGGGCGAGGGACTTCGTCATCGTGTGGATCGCCCCCTTGCTGGCGGCGTACGCGATCGAGCTTCCCGCTCCGCTCACCCCGGCGACCGATCCGATATTGATGATCCGCCCCTCGGTCATGACCTTCGCCCCCGCCCGGATGCAGTAGAATGTCCCCTTGACGTTGAGGTCGAAGATGCGATCCCAGACCTCCTCGGTCAGGCCGTCGAGGTCCCGCTGATCGACAAACGCGGTGGTCCCGGCATTGTTGACCAGGATGTCCAGGCGTCCCCACTCCCGCACCACCCGGTCGATCATTGCCCGGACTTCGTGGTCGCGCGAGACGTCCGCCTGCACGGCGATCCCCCCGCGGCGGCGCTCGCGGATCGCGCCCGCGGTCGCCTCCGCATCCTCGCGGGACCGGCTGTAGTTCACCGCGACGTTCGCCCCCTCGTCGGCAAGGCGGAGCGCGATCGCCCGGCCAATGCCGGTGCCGCCTCCGGTTACCAGGGCCACGCGGTGGGCGAGGGGGGCGTCCATATCCTCGCTATACGGCGCCGTCACCCGGGCCTCCTCTCGCGGATCGGACCCTGATATAATCATGCCAGAGACGGTGATCCGCGGTCGATGCCGGTTCCGAAATTGAGATCCCTGGATCGTGCCGCCGTTGAATGGCAGGGGCGGCAGGCGTGCACGCTCCCGATTACGAGGGCCTGCTGGAGTCTCCCCTGGTCCTCCCCCTCCCGGTCTTCCTCGTCGCGCTCCTCCTCGACGGGCGCCGCGAAGCCGCCGATGTTCAGCGTACGCGCGGCTGACCGGCGGGGTGATCCTCCCCCGCGTCGACCTCGACCGGGTCATCGGCGACCTGGATGCCCACTATCTCCCGGAGACGCCGCGGCTGGCGCAGCGCCGCGGGGAGATCGCGCGGGCCTATCGGGCGGCCCCGCACCGACCTCCGGCACACGCCGGCCTCGCGTACCCTAACGAACCGCGGGCGTCCGCCGCGACCCTGGAGGGGTTCCTGCGGGGGCCCGCCATGGGCGCGGGTTCCGCGGACGCAGTCCGCAATGCGCACCCGCGGGGGATCCTGGCGCCGCACATCGACCTTCACCGCGGGGGCCCCACCTACGGCTGCGCCTTCGCTGCCCTCCGGGAGATCCCCCCGGACGCCTGTGTGGTGGTGCTGGGGGTGGCCCACGCCGGCTCGCCGAACCCGTTCGTGCTGACGGCCAAGGGGTATGCGACGCCGTCCCCCGCGTGATCGAAGTCGATCGGGCGTTGCTCGACGCGGTGGTGTCCCGGTACGCGTTCGACGCGTTTGCGCATGAGCCGGTGCACCGGACCGAGCACTCGATCGAGTTCCAGGTGACTTCCTCGACCATCTGGCCCAGGGCCGGCCGTTCACCATTCTGCCGGTATTGTGCTCGGGGTTTGAGCGGTGGTGCGCGCGGGGGAGTCCCGGCGATGTCCCCCAGATCGAGACGTTCATCGCCGCCCTCCGTGCCGGGATCGCCGCCCTGGGCCGCCCGGTGATCGTGGTCGGCGGGGCCGATCTCAGCCACGTCGGCCCTCGGTTTGGTGACGCCGAGGCGGCCGACGCGCTGGCGGCGATGGCGCGCCAGGAGGGTCTCGCCGCGCTCGATCGGGTCGTCGCCGTCGATGCCGGGGGGTTTTGGCAGGCGGTGATGGCAGACGGGAACCGCCAGCGCGTCTGCGGCGTGTCGGCGATCTACACGCTGCTGCGGTTGCTCGCGCCTAGCCGGGGTCACTTATTGGCATATAATCAAGGCGAGGATCCCGCCGGCGGGTTGGTCGGGTTCGCCGCCGCGGTGCTCGATGAGGTGAGTGTGGGCAATGGACGTTCCGGCTCTCACGGACGATGACCTTCGGTTCGTCGCCGACACGATCGGCGACGGCCGCCGCGGCGCGGTGCCGTCGCTGGAGGTGTTGCGCGCCCGCGATGACCTCGTGGATGTGATGCTCGAGGACGACCGGTTGGTGCGCCGCCTGCTCGGCGACGAACAGGTGCTGGTGCGGGTGTCCCCCAGCCTCGTGTTCAGCGTCCTCCTGCGCCGCGTGATCCGAGACCTGGAGCAGCATCCGTACACGCTGGAACGCACGCCGGCGGAGACCGTGGCGGTGTTCGACGCCCCTCGCGTCCGTCGCTTCATCGCCGAGCCGGGGGTCTGGGGCTACCTCGTCGGCATGCTCACGTCGTTCATTCGGGCGGAGACGGTGACCGTCTTTGTCAAGCAGGGGGAGGGGTACCGCCGCCGTCGCTTCAACACCCTCAACCTCGATGACATGATCGCCCTGGCGGCGCTGGTCGGCCAGGACGAGGCCCGCCCCATCTTCAAGCGGGTCGCGGACATCGCGTTGTTTACCAGCGGGATCTTCCCCGATTACCTCCGAACGCCGCGACGTGGCGGTCCGGTGCCCCAGCGCTGGTATGCTATCCCTCGGACCGTAGAAACCTACGAAGAACAGGGGCGGCGGTTCTACCGGCTTGCGGCGAAACCCGAGGGGCGACCGGAGGGGCGAGTACTCGCCACGCTCGCCGACGAGTTTCCGATGGCCCGGAAGGCGCTGGAGCTCCTCTCCGACCGCTACCTCCGCTGGACCCGGCTGTCCTGGTTCCCCCTTCCCGGCAGCTAGGATTCTTACCGGGGAGCGATCGCGTCCACCCGCTCGAGCGCGGCGTCCACGCCGTCCACCGTCCGATCGATGTCCGCGTCCGTGTGGGCGACGCTGACGAAGCCGCCCGTGCCCATGAAGTGCACCCCCTGGAGCAGCAGCGCCAAGGCCAGGCTGGCCGCTACCGGGGTCTGCCGCTGCAGCTTGAGGTCGTCGGCCGGGATGTGTCGAAGCGATGCGGGATCCCCGGGGGTGAGCCGGGGATCAAACGCCAGGTGGAACCGTGAGGCCTCGCCGTAGGCCACGCCCCGCACCCCGCGCTTGGCTAGACGCGCGTTCAGGTCGCGCAGCAGGCGGGCCGTCATCGCGTCGATTTGGGTGTGGACCCGTCCGTCGCGGATCACATCGAGGCAGGCAATGCCCGCCGCGGCCGACAGCGGGTTGGCGTTGAACGTGCCGGGATGTCGCACCCGGCGGCCTGTCGACGAGGCGGCGCCGATCGCCTCAAGGAGATCGCGCCGCCCGGCCACGGCTCCTCCGGGGAGCCCCCCGGCGAGGATTTTGGCCATCGTGACGAGGTCCGCGGTGACGCCGTACGCTCGTTGAGCGCCCCCCGGGGACCAGCGGAAGCCGGTGATCACCTCGTCCATGACCAGGCACACCCCGCGGGCGGCGGTGAGGGTGCGCAGCGTCTGGAGGAAACCGCGGGGGAGTGGCACCGCTCCCGCGGACGCCCCGCTCGGTTCGATGATCGCGGCGGCGATCTCGGGGTCCGCGGCCAAGGTCTTGCCGACGGCGTCCGGGTCGACCGGCAGGACGACGGTTTCGTTCGCGGTGGCGAGGGTGACCCCGGGCGGGCGGGCGGTGAAGGGGGGAGCTTGGCCGGGGCTCACGGCATCGTGCCATCCGTGGAAGTGCCCCTGAAACTTCACGATCTTCCTCCGACCGGTCGCCGCGCGGGCCAGCCGCAGAGCGAGCAGGGTGGCCTCGGTGCCGGAACTCGTAAAGCGCACCATTTCGGCGCCCGGAACCAGCGCCCGGACGCGCTCCGCCCACTCGATCTCCAGCAGGTGATTGGCCCCCGGGTGCGTCCCAAGGGTGATCTGCCGGTGAACGGCGTCCACCAGAGTGGGGTGGGTGTGGCCCAGGATCAGCGCGCCGTGCCCCATCGCGTAGTCGACGTAGTCGTGCCCGTCCAGGTCCCACTTATGGGCTCCGCTGGCACGCACGATGTACGGGAGGAACGGGAGGAACGACCGGCTGTCGTGGGTGACGCCTCCGGGGAGCAGGCCGTTGGCGCGTTCGTGGGCGGCCCGGGAGAGCGGGTTGGCCTCGGTATAGGCCTCGACGAGGGTGGCTTCGATCGTTCGGGTGTCGGGCACAGGGTCTCCTCTCTGGGAAGGCGTCGGGGGGCGCCGGGGAGTATTTGCATCCCAAGAACGGGAAATCCTGTATCGCCTGGGAGTCTCGATGAAAGCCCTTCTCTTGCGGTCTCCGGCGCCGCTCGCTTCGTCGCCGGCGCCGCTCGAACTGACCGAGGTACCCATCCCAACGCCCGGGCCCGGGCAGATCCGGGTCCGGGTGCGGGCCTGCGGCATCTGCCACACCGACCTCCACATCGTGGAAGGCGACATCACACCCCCGGTGCTCCCGGTCATCGTCGGCCACCAGGTGATCGGCACGGTCGATGCGGTGACGGCCGGGGTGGAGCGGTGGCGTGTGGGGGACCGCGTGGGAGTCGCCTGGCTCGCCGGGGCGTGTGGGATCTGCGCCCGCTGTAGAGAGGGTCGCGAGAACCTCTGCGAGCAGGCCCGCTTCACCGGCTACCATATTCCGGGCGGCTACGCCGAGGCGATGGTCGCGGACGCCCGATACGTCTACCCGCTGCCGCCGGCCTACGCCGACCATGAGGCCGCGCCGCTCCTGTGCGCCGGGATCATCGGATACCGGTCGCTCAGGCTGGCCGACGTCCACCGGGGGGAGCGCGTGGGACTGTTCGGATTCGGCGCGTCCGCCCACCTCGCCATCCAGGTGGCGCGCCACTGGGGGTGCGAGGTCTACGTGTTCACGAGAAGCGGGGCGCACCGGGCCCTCGCCCGCGCCCTCGGGGCGGCCTGGGCCGGAGGGCTCGATGAGGCGGCGCCCGCCGAAATCGACCGCGGGGTGATCTTCGCCCCATCCGGGCAGGTGGTCGTGGGGGCGCTCCGGCACCTGCGCAGGGGAGGGACGCTTGCGGTCAACGCCATCCACCTCGATCGGATCCCGGAGTTCCCATACGCTCGCCTCTACTGGGAGCGGACCGTGCGCAGCGTCGCGAACGCCACCCGGACGGACGCGGAGGAGTTCCTCGCAATCGCCGCGGAACTGTCCTTGCGCGTTACCGTGACGCGGGTGGCGCCGCAGGAGGCGAACCGCGCCCTCGGCGCCCTGAAGCGGGGTGAGCTTCAAGGCGCGGCGGTCCTGGACTTCTCGGGGGCGCCGCCCGACCCTGCGGAGTCCCCGGGCCGCGGAACTGAGGTGAAGGCCGCGCCGCGCCCCGGGGCGGAGCCGGCGCGAGGGTAGGGGAGGGGAGCCCGTGGATTACGCTCGGCTGTTTCGCCTGGACGGCAAGGTGGCCCTCGTGATCGGAGGGGGATCGGGGATCGGGCGGTCCTCCGCACGGGCGCTGGCGGCGCACGGGGCGCGGGTCGTGTGCGCCGACCTGAACGAGGCGGGCGCGCGGGAGACCGCCGACCTCATCGGCACCGCCGGGGGCCGGGCGGAGTCTCGGACCGTGGACATCGTGGACGAAGCGGGGGTCCGTGCCCTGGTGGCCGACGTGGGGTCCCGCCACGGATCGCTCGACGTCGTGGTCACCACGCCGTCGATCAACGTTCGCAAACCGGTCCTGGACTACACCGCCGAGGAACTGGACCGCGTGCTCACGGTCAATCTAAAAGGCACCTTCTACGTGCTACGCGAGGCCGGGCGCCGCATGGCCGAGCAGGGGGGAGGGAGCATCATCGCCTTCGCCTCGATTCGCGCCCAGGTGGTCGAGCCGGGGCAGAGCGTCTACTCCGCGACGAAGGCGGGCACCGTGCAGCTCGTCCGGGCGCTGGCCGCCGAGCTCGGCCCCAAGGGCGTGCGCGTCAACGCGGTGGCCCCGGGGGTCGTGGACACCCCGCTCACCCGGCAGATCACGCAGAATCGGGCCTGGTACCAGGCCTATGCCGATCGGTCCGTGCTGGGGCGATGGGCGGCGGCGGACGAGATGGCCGGCCCGGTGGTCTTCCTGGCGTCGGACGCCGGAAGCTACGTGACCGGATCCCTGCTCTTTGTCGACGGCGGGTGGACGGCCGTGGATGGCCGGTTCACCCCGCCCCTCTGAATCCGAGGAGGTGCGGCGATGGCGCGGGTGCCCTACCTGGACCGAGAGGACCTACCGCCCGGGGACCGGGAGATCTACGATGAACTCGTCGCGACGCGAGGATCGGTGCTCAATCTCTTTCGGGTCCTGGCCCACACCCCGCTGCTTCTCAGGCGACTGCTGGGGTACAGCTCCGCTCTTCGCAACGATCTCAGCCTGGACGCGCGCCTCCGCGAGCTCGCGATCATGACCGTGGGGCGGATCTGCGGGGCGACCTACGAGTACACCCACCATTGGAACAGCGCACGGCGGCTGGGGATCCCTCGGGAGAAGCTGGAAGGGCTCGAGGCCTATCAGCGCGACCCGACCTTCAGCGCCGAGGAGCGGGCGGTGATCCGGTACAGCGAGGAGGCCACCCGCGCCGTTCGGGTAGGACAAGCGACCTTCGACGCGCTGCGAGAGTTCTTCAGTCCCCGGCAGATCATGGAGCTCGTCCAGGTCGTCGCTTACTACAACATGATCGTCCGCATCCTGGAGCCGGTGGACGTCGCGCTGGAGCCGGGGGTGACCCGAGCCCCCTAGCCCCGGTGCCCGCGTCCGCGCCCTAGCGCCCCACTTCGGACGGCAGCGTTTCGGCCAGCTGAATGAGGACCCCGTGGCCGCTTTTCGGATGCACGAACGCCTCCCGCCACTCGGGGTTGTCGTAGTTTTCGCCCACGACCCGATACCCGGCGGCCCGCAGCCGTTCGGCCCATCGGGGGAGATCCCGGACCTTGAAGGTGATGTGGTGCAGGCCTTCGCCGCGGGCATCGAGGAATCGGTGAAGGAAACTGTCGGCGCCCCTAGGCTCCAGCAGTTCCACGGTCCCGGCGGGAAAGGTCAACTGCTGAAAGGTGAACCCCCCACCGATTCCCCTCTCCGCGGGGACGCCGCCCAACAGATCTCGAAACAGCGCCATCGCGTCACCGATGCGGTGGACGGCGACCGCGACGTGGTCGAACGTGATCATGGACCCGCCTCCCTCTGAGCATGACGGTGTGCGGCTGATGGTCCGGTCGGGCGGCAATGGATTCTCGGTCGCAGGAGGAGTTCCCCGCCTCCTACGGAAGAACGGGGAAGCCGCCGGACGGGACAGGGTGGAGGCACGGCCATGGGCGACGTCGTGATCATTGATGGGGCGCGGACCGCGTTTGGGCGTTTCGGCGGGGGTCTGCGAGGGATCACGGCCACGCAGCTGGGCGTCGTGGCCGCCGGGGGCGCGCTCGCGCGCGCCCGCGTTGCGAGGGAAGCGATCGACCACGTGGTGTTCGGCAACGTCGTGCAGTCGAGCGCCGACGCCGTCTACCTGGCCCGGCATGTGGGCCTGGAGGTCGGCGTCCGGATCGACTGCCCCGCGATCACGGTCAACCGGCTGTGCGGGTCGGGGCTCGAAGCCGCGGTGTCCGGCGCCCGCCTGATCCAGGCGGGTGAGGCGGAAGCGGTCCTCGCCGGCGGATGCGAGAACATGAGCCAGGCGCCGTTCGTCGTCCGGGGCGCGCGCGAGGGACTGCCGTTGGGCCCGGGGATCCTTGAAGACACGCTGTGGGCGGCCCTGACGGACTCCGCCTGCGGGCTGGGGATGGCGGAGACGGCGGAGAACCTGGCGGAAAAGTACCAGGTCACCCGCGAAGACCAGGACGCCTTCGCCGCCCGCAGCCACGCCCGCGCGGCGAGCGCACGAGCCTCCGGCAGGTTCGCCGAGGAGATCGTGCCGGTCCAGGTGCCCGGGGGACGCCGGGGCCCGTCCGCGCTGGCGGACGACGAACACATCCGTCCCGAAACGACGGTCGAGCGGCTGCGGCAGCTTGCGGCGCGGTTTCGGGAGCATGGGACGGTGACGGCCGGCAACAGCAGTGGGATTAACGATGGGGCGGCGGCGGTGGTGCTGACCACGGATCGGTTCGCCGCGCGCGAAGGCCTCCGGCCGCTCGGACGGCTGCGGTCATGGGCGGTGGTTGGGGTGCCGCCGGAGATTATGGGCATCGGCCCGGCGCCGGCCAGCCGGGAAGCGCTGGCGCGCGCGGAATTGACCCTCGCCCAACTCGGCGTCGTTGAAGTCAACGAGGCCTTCGCCGCCCAGTATCTGGCGGTGGAGAAGGAGCTGGGCTTGGATCGGGAGCGCGTGAATCCGAACGGCGGGGCAATCGCGCTCGGCCATCCGATCGGGGCCAGCGGCGCTCGATTGTTGCTGACCTTGCTCTACGAACTCCGCCACCGGGGAGAACGGTACGGGCTGGCCACGCTCTGCATCGGCGGAGGCCAGGGAATCGCGGCCGTCGTCGAGGCGGCATGATCGTGACCCAAGACTACCTCTCCTCTGTCGCGGCGCGCCTTCTTCAGCGAGACGGCGTCACCGAGGTGGCCGATCTCGTCGGGGGCGTCGCCGCGTGGAAAGCCTCCCCCCTGCAAATCGCCTGATGGATCTCGCCGGCGCCCGCGTGCGCCTGGCCTGCCGGACCGAACTCCTGCGCGAGCTGGGCGAGATCGTCGGCCAGGCGCACGTGTTCTCCGAACCCGGGGACCTCCTCGCGTACGAGTACGACGCGTCAAACATCACCGCGGTGCCCGATCTCGCCGTGCTGCCCGGGTCCGCGGAGGAGGTGGCCGTGGTCCTCCGGGTGGCGGCCCGGCATGGGGTCCCGGTGATCCCGCGGGGGGCCGGGACCGGGGTGGCGGCGGGGGCGCTCCCGATCGTCGGCGGCCTGGTCGTGGTGATGACCCGGATGAACCGGATCCTCGAGATCGATCTCGACAACCGGGTGGCCGTGGTCGAGCCCGGCGTCACGAACATCGAGATCACGCGGGCGGTGGCCGACCGCGGATATTTTTACGCCCCCGATCCCAGCAGCCAGTACGCGAGCAGCATCGGGGGAAACGTCGGGCACAACTCCGGCGGGCCGCACACCATCGCCTACGGGGTGACCACGAACCACGTGCTCGGGCTGGAAGTCGCGCTGCCGACCGGGGACCTGGTCCGGGTGGGGGCCCGCGGCCACGACGGCCCCGGCTTCGACCTGACCGGGCTCATCGTCGGGTCCGAAGGGACCCTCGGGATCGTGACCCGCGTCTGGGTGCAGCTGCTCCGTCGGCGGGAGGCCCTCACCACGCTGCTGGCGATCTTCGCCGACCTCGATCGGGCGAGCGAGGCGGTGACGGAGATCATCGGCCGGGGGGTGGGGCCCGTCGCGCTCGAAATGATGGACCGCAACGCGATCCAGGTGATCGAGCCGTTCGTGCACGCGGGGTACCCGCTGGACGCCGAGGCCGTGCTCCTCGTCGAGGTGGAGGGTCTGGGGGAGACGCTGCCGGGGCTGGGGCGCATCGTGGAGGAGGTCTGCCGCCACCACGGCGCGTCGGAGGTGCGTCTGGCGCACTCGGAGGAAGAGCGGCAGGCCCTGTGGCTGGGGCGGAAGGCCGCGTTCGGGACGCTCGGCCGCATCGCGATCAACTACTATTTGCACGATGCCGCCGTCCCCCGGTCTCGGCTCCCCGAGATCATGCGCCGTGTGCAGGAGATTGCCCAACGGGACGGGCTGACCCTCGTCAACATGTTCCACGCGGGAGATGGTAACCTTCACCCCCTGATCGTGTTCGATGGGAGGATTCCGGGAGAGACCGAGCGCGTCATCCGCGCCGGGGAGGAGATGCTGCGCCTATGCGTCGAGGCGGGAGGAACGATCTCGGGAGAGCACGGGATCGGCTTCGAGAAGACCAACTATATGCGCTGGATCTTCGCCGCGGCGGATCTCGAGGCGATGCACCGGATCAAGGCGGTATGCGATCCCGAGGGGATCATGAACCCGTGGAAGCTCTTCCCGACCCCGATCTCCTACTCCGAGGTCCTGATGGCGAGGCAGGGGGATCCCCTGTGGCCGGCGGTGGGGCGGTGAGGCGCGTCGCCCGATCCGCCGGAGCGGTGCTGGCGATCGCCGCGGCGATGCTGGTCGGGGCGGCGGTGGATCGAACCCATGCCGGCGGCGGCATGACACCGGGGCTCGCCGCCGGTGGGGTGCCGCTCTCCGCGAACGTGGAGACGGTGCGCCGGATCTTGGGGGAACCCTCGGATGAGCTCAAGGATCCGTCCAACGCGCAGATCTTCATCCAGCGGTGGGAAAACCACTGCTTGGGCGCCCGGTACACGCCCCTGGGCGGCCTGCTGGCGTTGGACGTGTGGTTCGATGTCGGAAAGGCCTGCCCGGGACTGGGCTATGCCGTCGAGGGCCGGGGAGGGGAGGCGGTGGGCTTCGCCGACAAACGCGCGGACGTCAAGCGGGTTTTCGGGTACCAGCCCGATCGCGTCCTCCGCGCACCGAGATTTACGATCTTCGTCTACGAGGGCGAGGGGATCGCCTTCTACATCCGCGAAGGCGGCGATCGCGACGGCCGCGTGGACGTGATGACCGTGTTTTCGCCGACCACCTCGCGCACCGTCTGGTCCCTCGCCGCCTGGGGGGGCCGGTAGTGCGGCGCCACTCGGCGTCCCCGCCTCGGGCCGGGGCGCCGGCGCAGGCCGGCCGGAAGGGGCGGGGCTCGATGAAGGGAGGAGGACGCTGATGCGCACCCGCACGCTTGGCGCCGGTGGGCCGCAGGTATCGGAGTTGGGACTCGGGACGATGGCGATGTCCGGCATCTACGGGCCTGCCGATGCGGCCGAGGCGATGGCCACCATCCAGCGCGCGATCGATCTCGGCGTCTCGTTGATCGACACCGCCGAGTCCTACGGCGCGGACGGCCACAACGAGAAGCTCGTCGGTCGGGCCATCCAGGGCCGCCGCGACCGGGTCGTTCTCGCGACAAAGTTTGGCGGCGGGCTCGAATTGGGCAGGGGCCGCCCCGACTACGTTCGTCGGGCGATTGACGCCAGCCTTCGCCGCCTCGACGTTGAGCACATCGACCTCTACTACCTCCATCGAGTCGACCCCACGACGCCGATCGAAGAGACCGTCGGGGCGATGGCGGAGCTTGTCGCCGCGGGCAAGGTGCGGTACCTGGGGTTGTCCGAGGCCGCTCCGGCCACCCTTCGACGCGCGCACGCCGTCCACCCGATCATCGCGCTGCAGAGCGAGTATTCGCTGTGGACCCGGGATGTCGAGGCCGCCGTCCTCCCCGCCGTCCGCGCCTTCACCATGGGGTTCGTCGCGTACAGCCCGCTGGGGCGCGGGTTCTTGGGGGGAGTGCTCCGGGCGCCGGAAGATCTGACGGAGGGGGACCGGCGCCGCGATCACCCGCGCTTCCAAGCCGAGAACTTTCACGCCAATCTTCCGCTGGCCGGCCATCTGCGCCGGTTGGCGGCCGCTCGGGGGGTGACCCCGGCGCAGCTCTCGCTAGCGTGGCTCTTGCACCGCGGGGACAACATCGTGCCGCTGTTTGGTACCCGCAGGGCGGCGCATCTCGAGGAGAACCTGGCGGCCGCCGACCTCAGGCTGACACCCGAGGAACTGGCCAGGATCGACGGGCTGTTCCCATCGGGGGCGGCGGCCGGGGCGCGCTATCCGGAGCCGGCGATGCGACGATTGGAGTCGGCGGCGAACTGAACCCAAAGGGCCGCGCACCCCGAGGGGCCCGCGCCGATCTTCGGCGGGCGTGGCTCAGGAAATCAACGGAAGCAGAGGAGGGGATAGATGCGTCTGCGCAACAAGGTGGCGGTGATTACGGGCGGGGCGTCGGGGATCGGGTTGGCCGCGGCGCGCCTGTTCGCGCGCGAGGGGGCGAAGGTGGCGATCGGGGATCTTTCGTTCGCCCGCCGCCCGGATCAGCGCATCGACCTGCCCGCTCGCGGTCACATCGATGACCATCGAGAACGCCTCCCCGCCGCTCTCCCGCACAGGTGAGGCGGCGTCCCTCTTGGGGCGGCCTTGACATAATGTTCAACAACGCCGGGGTGGCGCTGCCCAAGCCCATCACAGAAGTGTCTGAGGCCGAGTTCGACCGGGTGTTCGCGGTGAACGTGAAAGGCCTCTACTTCGGCTGCAAGGCCGCCGTGCCGTACCTGCTGAAGCGCGGCGCCGGGTCGGTCCGGGACCGATCGATACCCCCATGTGGCCGGGGGCGGAGACGGACGAGCAGCGCCGGGGGAGGCTTCCCGCCATTCTGGCGACGTGCCCGGTCGCTCGGTACGCCTCGGCCGATGAGGTGGCGGCCGCGGCGCTCTTTCTGGCGTCCGACGAAAGCGCGTTCATCACAGGGGTCGGGCTGCCGATCGATGGGGCGAAGGCGGCGGGGGTGATGCCGCTGGATCGCTATCGGCTGGATTTCGCCATGAACATGGGACGCGTTTGACGATCCGTCGCCCGCGGGGTGTGTGGGGTCAGACGCCGTGGGCGCGTGGGGTCATCGAGGCCGCAGGGCGGGGGGGCCGGGGAGCAGGGGGAGGACGCCCTCGACGGTTTCCGCAAATCTGAGCAGGGCCAAATCCCTTGGCTCCACCCGCAGCCCCGCTTCGAAGGACCGGATCAACTCGCGCCACTTCGGGCCGACCAGCACGAGGGGTCGGAGGGGGATCGACTCCGTCTGGAAGAGGTTCCAGGCCAGGGCCACTTCGCCCAGCGTGCCCGGCCCGCCGGGCAGCGCGACGTAGGCGTCGCTCTCCATGAGCTGCTGCAGGCGTTCGAAGAGATGGGGGGTAGGGATCTCCCGGGTCAGCCAGGGGTTGGCCTTGAGGCGCTCGGTCCAGAGGGTTACCGTGATGCCGATCGCCGATCCGCCGGCCTCCGCGGCACCGCGGCTCGCGGCCTCCATCGCCCCCCCGTAGCCGCCCGAGCACACCGTGTAGCCCGCCTGCACCAGGAGACGGCCCAGCCGTCTGGCTTCTTCGTACTCCGCCTCGGCTTCCGTCAGCCGGGATGACCCGAACACCGTGACGCGCCCCGACCCCATTCGGCTTCCCCCACCTCCGCGGCGGCGCTCCCCGCGTTCCCGCGGGCGTTTGGGGAGTGTCGTTCCTGGGTAACTATATGGAAAATCGAAGAAAGCGTTGGGTATCGTCGCCTGAGTCATGTTTCTACATGGTGTGCGGGCTTCCTGCGGAGTCGCAGACGGGGCTCACCTCACAGCCGGTGGCCTTCCGAATTGGCCCGCGATCGGGCCTCACCACCTGAGCGGCGTACCATGAGTGCGGTGATGCTCGACCTCACGGTTCCCGCAGACCCCTCGGTCCTCCAGGAGATTCGCCGGTCGCTGCGTGGGCTTGCCACCGATCTCGGGATCGATCCGGACCGATCGGAAGAGCTGCAGGTGGCCGTGGGAGAAGCGATGAGCAACGCCATCGAACACGCCTACCTCTCCGATCCCGGGACGATTCACCTGCGGGTCCGCTGCGACGATGCTCGGCTCGTCGTCGAGGTAGAGGATCGCGGTCGCTGGCGCCCCCGGCGGCCCGGCCGGCAGGGGTACGGCCTTGGGCTGATGCGGACGCTGATGGACGGCATGAGCCTGGACGCCACGGCCGACGGGACGACGATTCGCCTCGTGCTCACGCTGGGGAACGGCTCAGCTGATCACTCCGGCCGTTAATTCTGAGCCGGAGCGGGCTCCGGCCCTGCAGGGCGCCTGACGGGGAAGCGGTCTGTGATGTCAGACGGCCGCTTTGGTCAAGCGTCGCAGCATGGCACCCGAACGCTAGGCCTGCCTTTCGCGAAACCTCCATCAAGTGTTGGCCAACATTCCCCGGCGAGGAACTTTTCCGGCCCAGCCGCGCGCTATAAGGATCATCTCACCCACACGGGGAAGGAGGCCTACGATGCACGGAAAGCGGATCTTGGGTTTCGCCGCGGCCGCCGGGATCGCGGTGGTGCTCGCAACGTCCGGGGTGTTCGCGCAAACCACCCCGCCTCCGAGCTACCAGCGCGGGGAATTGGGCAGCTCGCGTAACCTCCAGCGGGTCGACACCGGCCTGAGCCGGCTGATCGACCAGCTTGAGGGGGACCAGCATGACTACGACGGGTACCGCGTCAAGGCGATTGCAGAGATGCGGCAGGCCAAGGCCGATCTGGACCAGGCGCTGCAGTGGGATGCGACCCACCGGCATTAGCCTCTGCGGGGGCCGCGGGGGCTATCCCTCGCGGCTCTCGCTTTTCCGATTGCGCACGCCTGATGGGCTGGGAAAATCAGATCGCGGGCTTGCCGTAAGCGCCCCATTCTTGTCTGCATAAGCCCCGTTATGTGATCTAAGAGTCTCGCGCACGGGCACGGTTCCAGCGCCCCATGCGCCGGCCGGCCGCCGTCGGTCCCCGGTGCTGGCGCGTGGGACGTCCTCCCCCTAAGGGGCGGGGTAATCGTTGAACTGATGGTCGAGCAGGGCCTCGAGGTCGGCGTAACTCTGGAACGAGGCCTCGGGTTTCAGCCCATTGTATTCCACCTCTCCCCCGCGAAAGAGGAGGCACTTCATCCCGGCGTTCCGCGCCCCCACGAGATCGCGGGGCGGATTATCGCCGATGTAGACGGCCGTCTGGGGGATCACGCCGAGCGCGCGCGTGGCGGCGGCGAACATCCGGGGATCGGGTTTCTTCACGCCGATGCGAGACGAGAGAATCCGAACGGGGAAGAACCGGCCGAGATCCGTCATCTCCAGCTCCGGCTCCGTGAACACCCATTGGGCGTCCGAGATGAGCCCGAGGCGGTACTTTGTCTGCAGCCGCGCGAGAACGGGGTGGACGTCGGGAAAGACGGCAAAGTGCCGCCGGGTCAGCGAGCGGAAGAGGATGGCGGTCGTGCGCACCAAAGAGGTGTCATCCGCGGCACCGCCCCCCGCCCCGGAGCGGGGGGTCCCCCGCTCCGCCCGGTGCGCGGCGAGGATGTCGTGGAAAACCTCGAAGACATCGACCTCGGGAAACGGCTCGGCGCCGCGTTCCAGGTACGCCCGCACCCGCCTCTGGTATTCCTCGCGCAGCACCTCCGCGCCGATCGCGACCTGGAAATAGCCGAGATACTGGGCCAGCACAGCGTAGACCGAGGGGTCCTCCTCGTCGGTTCGAATGTCGATGAGGGTTCCGTAGAGGTCGAAGAAGACCGCCCCCCTGCCGTTCGCCGCGCCGGGGGGGCCCTGCGGGGGGTCTGGCGTCACACCTGGAGTCCCCAGGCCAGGCACTCGTGGGCTTCCCACACCAGGCGCTTCCGGTAGGCCCAGTCCAGCCACGGGTTCCGGGCGATGCGGAGCTCGGTCAGTCCCATGTAGAACGGCAGCCGCCGGGTGATCTCGCGGAAGGCGTCGTGGGGAGACGGGAAATGGTAGCAGTAGCGCTTGAGGAAATGCCTGATGAACGGCTCCGACGCCAGCCCGCTCCCCGTTCTCCAGAGGAACGCGTGCTTGAGTTCCCCGCACACCATGCCGATGTCGTACACGCGGTCGGTTTGCTTCATCCGTTCGAGATCGATGGCCACGACGTCCTCGCTGTTCGGGAACAAGAAGTTGGTGGGCGTCGCATCGCCGTGGACCGTCACGGCCTCCGCGACCATGCAGGGTCGTACCAGCCATCGATCCCGCAAGGCCAAGAACCCCCACACGTGGTCGACCGCGATGACCTGCTGGCGCAGAAGCTTGTCGGCGATCCGAAAGAAGTAGCCCGCCACCCCCTCCAAGGGCGCGCAGACGGTCCCGCTCGTCTTGCTGTGCAGCAGGTAGAGGAACGTGGCCAGGCGTCCGAGCACCGGTCGCAGGGCCGTCCCGGCGTCGACCGCCACCGCGCGTTTGAGATAGTGATCGAGATCGGGTCCCCGCACGAACTCCTCTGCGACGGCGAGGCCGATCCGCTCCTCGCGGCAGAGGGGGTTGACCACGTAGTGGGGATGCGCGTTCAATCCCAGGTAGCGCAGCCGGATCAAGTTGCGGTACTCGCTTTTGATCCGCATGATCTTGGTCGGGTCCGGGTCGTGCATGTTGAAGAACTTCGCGACGATCGCCCTGTTCGTGCGTTCCTCCCGGTAGCGAAAGACGAGGCGATGCCCGGAGAGCCGCTCGACGTGGAATACGGGATTCGAAATCTCGGGATAGACCCTGACCGCCAGCACGTCGTAGAGGGGGTCGGCGCGGTCAAGCGTTCCCAGATACCCAGCAGCCATTGAAGACAACTCCGTCCCGAACGCCGGTGCAGATGGGGCATCGAACTGGGCCGCCCGCGGTTTGTGGCCCCATCAGTATACTCCAGGGACGGCCGTGCCGTTTCTCCTCCCCTACCCTTTCAAGGACCCCGTCATCAGCCCCCGCATGAAGTAGCGACCCAGCAGCACGTACACGAGCAGGGTCGGCAGCGCCGCCAGCAGCGCTCCGCCCATCTGGACGTTCCACTCCACGATGAAGCTGCCGGCGAGGTTGTTAAGGGCCACGGTGATCGGCTGGACGTCGGGCTGGCTGGTCACCGTCACGCCGAACAGGAAGTCATTCCAAATCGAGGTGAACTGCCAGATCGCCGCGACCACAAACGCGGGCGGCGACAGCGGAACGATGATGCTCCGGTAGATCCCCCAGAGCCCCGCCCCGTCCACCGTGCCGGCCTCGACGAGTTCGGTCGGGAAGGTGGCGTAGTAATTGCGGAAGATCAACGTCGTAATCGGGATCCCATAGACGACGTGCACGAAGACCAGGCCCTGCAGGGATCCGTAGAGACCGAGCCGCTGGAGGGTCTGGACGAGGGGGATGAGGATACTCTGGTAGGGGATGAACATGCCGAACAAGATCGCTGGGAAGACCACATCCGCACCGCGGAACCGCCATTTCGCGAGCACGTACCCGTTCATCGATCCCAGGAACGCCGAGATCAGCGTGGCCGGGATCGTGAGTTTGATGCTGTTGAGAAAGTTGCCCCCCAGCCCTCGTTGCCCGTGCGCGGCGTTGCCGAGCCAGGCCTGGGCGAAGCTGGCGAAGTACAATCCGGAGGGAAGATCCCACATCCGGGCGAGGCTGACCTCCGCGAAGCTCTTCATGGAGGTGACGGCGAGGACGTAGAACGGGGTCAGAAACCCCGCCGCCGCAAGGCAGAGCAGGGCGTACCGGAAGACCCGGGGGGCCAGCGCGCGCCGGCTCCCCTCCCCCGCCGTCGGCGACCCGCGCCGTGCCGGGGCGACGATCACCGCTGCACCTCGGCGCGGGTGCTGTAGACCAGGTACGGGATCGTGAGCAGCGCGACCAGCACCAGCAGGATCTCGGCGATGGCCGCCCCCTGGGCAAAGTGGTTTCCCCGGAATGTCGTGTCGAACATGAAGAACGCCGGGACATCGCTGCTGAACCCCGGCCCCGATCCGGTCATCGCCACGACGAGGTCGAAGATTTTCAGGGAGATGTGCCCGAGGATGATCACCGCGCTCAGCGTGATCGGCTGCAGGAGCGGGATGAGGATGCGCCGGTAGAGCTCCCACTCCCCCGCCCCATCGACGCGCGCGGCCTCCCGCAAGTCCTCCGGGATGCTCCGCAGGCCGGCCAGGTAGAGGGCCATCGTGTACCCGGACATCTGCCAGATCGCCGCCACGGCGACCGCGAGGATGCCGATCCGTGGATCCGTGTACCAGCCGGTCTTGAGAAATCCGAGGTGGGCCCGATCGAGCAGCAGGTTAATCCCCACGCTGCCGAGCTGCACGCTCCCGGGGTTGAGCAGCCACCGCCACACCACTCCCGTGACGATGAACGAGATCGCCAGCGGGGCCAGGAAGATCGTGCGGAACGCCGCCTCGCCCCGCCCGGTCCGGTCGAGCAACACCGCGAGGGAGAACCCCAGAAGGAGGCACCCTGCCAGGAACGCCACCGTGAACTTCACGGTGTTGGCGATGTCGATGGGGAAGCGAAACGTCGCGAACAGGTCCGTATACGTGCGCAGGCCCGCCCAGGCGTAGTTGGGCAGGACGTCGTTCCAGCGCGTGAGCGAAACGTACCCGGTCCAACCGGCGAACCCGTAGACAAAGACCGCAATCGCCGCGACCGACGGCAACACCATCGCCGTCCCCACCAGGCGGTCCCATCTGCGGGCGCGGTTGCGCACTGATCTGCGCCTACGCCGCCCGCCCTGCCCGGACGCCCGGAGCGCGTGTGGCGATCAGGCCTACGTGCACCCCCCCGCGTCCACGCACGCCTTCTGCAGCGTCTTTTGGGTCGCGGCGGTGTCGCGCGACGTCACGAACAGGGCGATCGCGTCCTTGTACTCCGTCGACCAGCCTTCGCTGGCCGCGGCCCCATGGATCACGCTGGGGACGATCGCGTCGGTCTTCCAGTGCGTCATCGCCCACTGCTGGTACGGGCTGAACAGCTTGGCGGCGCAGTCGGTCCGGGCGCAGATCGAGCCCTTGAGGGGGTTGAACGCCTCCTGTCCCTCCCGGGAGCCGATCACGCGCAGCCACGCCATGATGTTCTCCCGGTCCCGGGATTTTTTGGGAAGGCCGAAGCTGTCCGAGAGCGCGTCGTAGACGTTGACGTTCCCGGGGGCGGGCGCCCATCCGTAGTCGGCGAAGTTCTTCGAGGTGAACCACCCGTTCTCCCAGTCCCCCATGATCATCATGGCGCCCTTCCCGCCGGTGATGTACTCCGCCGCGCCATCCCAGGTGAGGGCGGCATGGTCGGTATTAACGTAGGCGAGCATCTTCTTGAACGTCTCGAGCGCGCGGGTGACCCCTGCGCCCGTCCACGGGGTCTTCCCCGTCCACAGGCCCCGGTACCCCTCCGGGCCCAGCGTGCCGATCAGGACGGTCTCGAAGGCATGCCCGGCCTCCCAGCCTTCCTTGTCGCCGAGGGCGAACGGCACGACCCCCTTGGCCTTCAGCGTGTCCGCGACCTTGAAAAACTGATCAAACGTCGTGGGGGGGGCCAGGTGCATAGCGGTGAAGATCTTCTTGTTGTACCAGAGGATGTTGGCGCGGTGGATGTTCGTCGGCACCGACCAAATGTCGCCCTTGTACGACAGGATGTCGATCAGCCCGCGCGGCATCACCTTGGTCCATCCTTGGGACCTGAACAGATCCGTCAGGGGCGTCATATAGCCCGTGCGGACCCACGTGTCGATGAGTTCATGTCCCGCGTGCACCTGGAACGAATCCGGCGGGTCGCCCCCCAGCATGCGGGTCTTCAGCACGGCTTTGGCGTTGGTCCCGGCCCCACCGGCGACCGTGGCGTTCACGACCTGCACGCCCGGATCGTGCGCGTGGTACACGTCGAACAGGGCTTTGAGCGCATCCGCCTCGCCGCCGGCGGTCCACCACGAGAAGATCTCGAGCTTGCCGGACCCGGCGGCACCCGACGCCGCCGGCCACCCTACCAAAACGGCCATCACCAGAATGGCCACGAGCAGGTTCCCGCGCAAGGCGTCTCGTTGCATAGGGTCTCCCTCCCTCTTCCCGGTCCGGCCTCGCGACCGAGATCGTGTCCCGTCTGTCACTTGGGCGGGGGCCGGGGGAGCTCCTCTTCGGCGCGGCTCCCCTGGCGGTGTGCGCCTGCTTTGCCGGAGGGGTCACGGATAGATGCCCCTTGTCAGCAGGGCATCCGCCACGCGCTGCACCGCGACGATCAGCGCTGCGGTACGCAGCGGGATGTGTTGGTCCTCCGCCAGCGCGGCCACCCGCCGAAAGGTGGTGACCATGAGGCGTTCCAGGTGCTCGGTGATCTCCTCCTCGCTCCAAAACCATGACTGCAGGTCCTGCACCCACTCGAAGTATGAGACGGTGACGCCGCCGGCATTGGCGAGGATGTCCGGGACGACGAGGATGTCGCGGTCGGCCAGGAGCGCGTCCGCCTCCGGCGTCGTGGGGCCGTTGGCGGCTTCGACGATGATCCGGGCCTTAACCCCGGGGGCCGTGTCTTTGGTGAGCTGCCCCTCGATCGCAGCGGGGATCAGAAAATCACACGGCAGGGCGAGGAGTTCTATATTGGACACCGCCTCCGCACCCGGGAACATCGCCACCCCGCCGGTTCGATGCACGTGCTGCGTCACGGCCGAGGGATCCAACCCCCGGGGGTTGTAGATGCCCCCGTAGATGTCGCTCACGGCGACGATCCGACAGCCCTGTTCGTGCATCAGCCGTGCGGTCGCCTCGCCGACGTTGCCGAAGCCTTGGATGGCGACGCGGCTACCGGCAAAGGAGATCTTTCGCAGAGGCGCCGCCTCGCGCGCCGCGATGGCGACCCCCCGCCCGGTGGCGTCGCTGCGACCGACCGACCCGCCGATGGGGATGGGCTTGCCGGTGACGACGGACGGCACCGAGAACCCGCGGTGCATGCTGTAGGTATCCATGATCCAGGCCATCACCTGGGCGTTGGTGCCCACGTCAGGCGCGGGGATGTCGCTCTGCGGACCCACGAGGACGCTGATCTCGGTCGCGTAGCGCCGGGTGAGCCGTTGCAGCTCGCCGCGCGAAAGGTGCCTCGGATCGCAGGCCACCCCCCCCTTCGCTCCCCCGTACGGCAGGTGCATCAACGCGGACTTCCAGGTCATCCACATGGCCAGAGCCCGGACCTCGTTGAGGCGGACCTCCGGACTGTATCGGATCCCGCCTTTGGTGGGTCCCAGGACGGTGCTGTGATGGACGCGGTACCCCGTGAAGAGCTGAACCGAGCCGTCGTCCATTTTGACGGGGAAGTGGACCACCAGCTCACGGTGCGGATGGACCAGATAGTCGCGGATCCCGCGTTTGAGCGACAAACGATCGGCGGCGACATCGAATTGCTGGAGGGCCATCTCCCAGGGGTCCTGTGTCGCCATCGGACGTCGAGCGAACCCTCCTTACTATGCGGGCCACCGGTTTGGTGTCCGTCGCGCGGGTAACGACGCTGCGGGAACCTGTGAGCGCTGCGGGTGGTGTGTTCCCCGCGGTCCGCTGGACTCCTTTCGGCGGACACAGGATGATGCCCCGGGAGGCCCGAAGAGAGTTTCGAGACATTCCCCGCCGCGGCCCACCTTTGGGCAGGCGGCAAAACGAAGGATGGTGCCGACGATGGAATCCCTGGATGTGCTCGTCCGAGAAGATCAGCAGCACTTGATCCACCCGCTCCACCATCCCCAGGATCACCAGCACCCTATTGTGATGGTCCAGGGGCGCGGTGCCATCCTCACGGACGCCGAGGGAACGGAGTACATCGACGGGTTGTCCTGTTTGTGGAACGTCAACGCCGGGCACGGACGGGCGGAGCTGGCGCAGGCCGCGGCCGAGCAAATGGCGCAACTCGCCTTCGTCTCCACCTACGTGGGGACGACCAACATCCCGGCGATCCGTCTGGCGGAGCGGCTGGTCAAGATCGCCTATCCCAACACCTCCGGCGTGTATCTCACCACCAGCGGGGCCGAGTCGAACGAGTCGGCCTTCAAGATGGCGCGGTACTACTGGAAGGTCCGGGGTCGGTCGACCAAGGTGAAGATCATCTCTCGAGTCCACGCCTATCATGGGCTGACGTTGGGGGCGATGAGCGCCACGGGCATGGCGGCGTACCACAAGATGTTCGGTCCGCTCGCCCCGGAATTCTTGCAGATCCCTGCCCCCTACGCCTACCGCTGGCCCACCGGCGGGGACGTCGGAGTCGAGGCGGCGGATGCGCTCGAGCAGGCGATCCTCCGCGAGGGGCCGGAGACGGTCGCCGCGTTTATCGCGGAGCCGGTGATGGGGGCCGGCGGCGTGATCGTTCCTCCCCCCTCCTACTTCCCACGCGTCCGGGAGATCTGTGACCGACACGGGGTGGTGTTCATTGCCGATGAGGTCATCACGGGGTTCGGCCGGACCGGCGAGTGGTTTGCGCTGGGGCACTGGGGCGTGCAACCGGATCTGGTCTCATTCGCCAAAGGGGTGACCAGCGCGTACCTACCCCTCGGCGGCGTCCTGGCCTCAAAGCAGATCCACGACGCGCTGCTCGAGGCTCCGGCGGACAAGAAGTTCATGCACGCGGCCACGTATTCCGGGCACCCCACCTGCTGCGCCGTTGCCCTCCGTAACCTGGACATTCTTGAGCAGGAAGGGCTGGTGGAGCGCGCCGGACCGATGGGGCGCCGGCTGCTCGCCGGGCTCGAGGGTCTTCGCGATCTCCCGAACGTGGGAGACGTCCGCGGGTGCGGCATGATGTGCGGGGTGGAACTGGTCACGGACAAGAAGACGAAGGCCCCGGCGCTCGGGTTGGGGGGGAAGGTGATCCAGGAGGCGCGGAAGCGGGGGCTGCTCGCGCGCCTGCGCGGGGGGTCGGCGGACCCGGCGATCGGGGATACGATCTGCGTCGCGCCGCCGCTGATGACCCCGCCGGAAACGCTCGACCGGATCGTCGAGATCCTTCGCGCGTCCCTCGTCGGGGTGACCCGCTAGACCGCGACTTCGCATCGCCGCGCGGGGGGCATCGTCGGCCAAGGCGCAACAGCGGCTCCGCTGACCGGTGAGTCGTCCCGCGGTGGGCGGAGCCCGCTGTCTGGGGATGGGGTCACCTCATGGCGGGCGGCGATGGCGATGTTCGCCGTCGCCAATTTCTTCGAGACCATCGGCATCGGGCATTTCCTGGCGTTCACGCCCCTGTTTCTGCGACTCCTCGGTGTCTCCGCGGCGGCCCTCCCCCGGCTGGTCGGGGTCCTCGGCATGATCCCCTTCACGCTTGGGCTGCCGCTCGTCCCGTTCTAGGGGGTGTGGGCGGACCGCTACAGCCGCAAGCTGATCATCGTCCCGCAGCGCGGCGTTCGAGGCGGTGATGTTCGCCCTCACGGGCGCCAGCCACGGCCTCCTTCAGTTCGCGGGCGCCGTCGCCGTGGCCGGGCTGATTCTCGGCAACACCGGCGTGATGTTTTCCGCGCTGACGGACCTCGTCCCTCGCCGCCGCCTTGGATTTGCCATGGCCGTGGTCAGCATGATGGGACCCTTGGGATTCGCGATCGGACCGGCGGCGGGCGGCGTGGTCGCGGATCGGTTCGGGATCCGCACGCTGTTCTTCATCGATGCGGGGCTCGCGCTGACCACGGCGCGGTGGATCGCCGACGCGTTCCGCGAAGCGCCGCGCACGCCCTCATCCCTCAGCGCGTGGACGATGGTCCTGCAGGCCCTGCGCGCCCTCGCCGTCCTCCCTCCGATCCGCCTGCTGTTTGTGTTGTCCTTTGTGGGATGGGTCTCGAACTGGCTGGTGGGGGCCTATATCCCCGTTGCGGTGGGGGGGTGTGCCCGGGAGGATGTCCCGCCACCGCGGTGGGCGCGGTGATGAGCGGCGGCGCGATCGCCACGGGCGCGCTCGGGCCGGTGTGGGGGGTGCCCGGTGACCGGCTCGGCCACGCCCGGGTGCTGGTGGCGGCGACCGCGTTTCGGCGGTGGGCACCGCGGCGCTGGCCCTCGGCGGATCGGTCTCCACATTGGCCGGGTTGTACGTGCTCCTGGGGATCGCGCTTGCCGGGGTGAACCCGCCCTTCACCACGCTGGTGGCGCGCCTGGCGCCGGAAGGGCAGCGGTCGGCGATCCTGAACCTGGTCTACGTCCCCCTGTATCTGGGGGGGATCGCCGGGCCGGCTGGGGGGCGTTGCTCAGCGGCATCGGGATGGGCGTCGAGGGGCTGTTCGTGGTGGCCGGCGGGGTCATGGGCCTTGGGGGGGTCGTGGCCCTGCGCCTGGCCTCCGGCCCGGAGCGTCCCCCGCTTCTCCCAGGGTGAGGGTGCGTCGGGGGGCGCGCGGGGCCGGAACCCGCTGGCGGAGGAAAATCCAGCGCGCCGTGGAACAGCCTGCTGAATCGCAGTCGCAGTTGTCAATCGGACCAAACGTCGCAGCTTTCATCGGAGGAACCTACGATGCCCGGACGGCGGCACCTGCGATCCCCCGTGCCTTCGGCTCATCCCCTTCTCCTCGAGTGGTGGACCGACCTTGAAGGGGCGGACCGCGGACTCAACACCCGTCTCGCCTACATCCGCGACCTCAAGGACTTCGCCGAGTATATCCAAGGCAAGCTGGAGGACGCGCGCGCCGAGGACCTGATCCAGTTCGCGCGCCGGATGACCGAGGCGGGGTTGTCGGTGGCGACCCGGGCGCGGCGCATCACCGCCCTCCGCCAGTTCTTCGAGTGGCTGCGCAAACGCCAGGGCCACCCGTACTCCATCGGCCAAGACATTCACCCGCCTCGGCGCCCGTACCGAGTCCACCGCTGGTGGACCGAGGACCAGGTGGCCCAGTTTCGGTCCGCGTTCCGGGAGGGGTCGCCGCGGGTGCTGCGGGATCGCGCAATGGCGGAACTAGGCTTGATGGGGTTGCGCGTGAGCGAGGTGACCCGCCTCGACATCGAACGGGTGGTCAACCTCGCCGACGCGGAGCGTGCGGCCCTCGTGGTGCTGCGCAAGGGCAACAAGGAACAGGTCGTGCCGCTCACCGCCGATGCGCGGGAGGCCCTTCTCGCGTGGCTGGCCGTGCGCCCCACCGCCCCCACGACCGCGCTGTTCTTTCGCCTGCCGTTTCAGCCGCGCCGGGCCCGCCTCCATTACGCCAGCGTGGAGAAGATTTTCAAACGCTACGCCGGGGTGGCCGGTGTTCCGATTCCCGAGGGGATCGCGTTCCACCACCTCCGCCACACCGCCGGGCAGCAGATGGCAACGGTGGGGCTGGGGATCGAGGAGGCGCAACGCCTCTTGGGCCACGCCAACCCGGCGACCACCCAGGTGTACTATGAGGTGACCGACGCCAGGCTGCGGAACGCGGCGCACCGCCTCCGGTACCGCGGGCGCGCGCAGCTGTCCACCCCGCCCCCCCACTCGCCGACCGCGCTCCCCCGACGGGGGCACCCGCCACGGGGGAGGCCCGAACCGCCTTCGGCGCCACACCGCCGGCCCGCCTGAGGCCGGCACCCCCCCACTCCGTGCTCATCCTCTCCCGGGGCCGCTCCAGGCCCGGGCTGTGACGTGGGCAGACGCGTGTTTGCCACTTGACAGGCGGCGGCGTTTTAGGTATTAATTGATCGACCGATCAATTGCCTGACCAAGCAAGACCCGATCGATCACCGTGGCGCCGGGCGTTCGGTCCAACCGAGCGGCTCGAATAGAATCAGGAGGTGGGGAGTATGGGGTACGCGGTCGAAGGGCGGTTGCTGGAAGCCTGTTCCTGTGCGGGGCCCTGTCCGTGCTGGGTCGGTGACGACCCCGACGGAGGTACCTGCGATGCATTCCTGGCCTATCATTACGACAAGGGGCACATCAACGACGTTGATGTGAGCGGGTTGACGCTGGCATTGGTCTGCCAGATTCCCGGGAACGTGCTGGCGGGCAACTGGAGGGTTGCGGCATACGTTGACAACAAGGCGTCGGCCAAGCAGAAGGACGCGATCCTGGCGATGCACACCGGAAAACTGGGCGGGCCGCTCGCCGACCTGGCGAAGCTGGTGGGCGAGGTCGTGGGCGCCTACGACGCGCCCATCCAGTTCAATCTCGTCGAGGGCAAGGGCACGATTCGCGTCGGGGACGCGGTGTCGGCGGAGATGCAGCCCTACGCCGATGCCAAGGGACGGCCGACCAAGCTGGTCGACACAGTCTTCAGCACGATCCCCGGCTCCCCCGCGTTCGTCGGCAAGGCGACGGCGCATCGGGTGAACATCCCCCAGCACAAGATGGCCTGGGAGTTCACCAACCGGAACGCGGTGCTGGGAAACTTCCGGTTCGAGGGATAAGGGTCGGAGGAGGAGTGCGGCGAGATGATCGGAGCGATCCGGACACCGGATGACACGCGCTGGTATCGGCTCTCCATCTGGGCGCTCGTGGCGTTGGCGTGGGTCGCGCTCGCGGCGTGGGGCGCCTCGCCCTTCAGTGGGCTGCTCAGCCACCGGGTGATCATCGGCGACCGCACCCTCTCCCTCCCCCCGATCTTCCGGCTGACCCTCTTCGTCGTCGGCTGGACCCTGATGACGATCGCGATGATGCTGCCCAGCAGCCTGCCCCTTGTCCACCTCTTCCGGCGTATGGTCGCGGGGCGCGCGGATCGCCACGCGCTGGTGGGCCGGCTCCTCCTCGGCTACCTCGGCGTGTGGGTGGGGTTCGGCGCGCTGGCCTATCGCGGCGACGCCTTCGTGCACCAGGCGATCGAGCAGGTTCCCGCGGCGGCGCCCTGGGTGGCGACGGTCCTCCTGCTCATCGCGGGGATCTACCAGTTTACCCCGCTCAAGCAGATGTGCTTGGAGAAGTGTCGGTCTCCCTATTCGTTCCTCGTGGAGCACTGGCGCGGGCGGCAGGCGGGGGATGCCCTCCGCTTGGGTGCTCGCCACGGGCTGTTCTGCCTCGGATGTTGCTGGACGCTGATGCTGCTCATGTTTGCGATCGGCGGGGCGAATTTGGGCTGGATGCTTGGGTTGGGTGCCGTCATGGCGGCCGAGCGGACGACTCGGTGGGGGCGCCATCTGACCCGTCCCTTGGGGGTGGCGTTGGGCGTGTGGGCCCTCCTCCACCTGGCCGGCATCGCACCGTTTCCGAGCACGTAGGCGAGGAGAGGCCGTGAGAAGCATCACCGGTTCGGCGCGCCGCCAGGCCTGTCCCCCGCCCCGAGGTGTTGGCGACGAAAAAGGGACGGTCCGCGGCGCCGCGGTGGCACATCGCGCGGCGGCGCCCGCGGCATC
>DATEHM010000059.1:0-12694 GCA_035279545.1 bacterium
CGGCGATGACACGCACCCAACCGACTCCGGCGGGCACCGGGCTGCCCCCCCCGGGGTCGGAGTCGATATCCACCCCGAAGGCCATTCCGGAGACCCCAAGGCTCGGGGCTGCGGTATGACCGGGCGAGGCCAGCGCAAAGAATGGTATCAGCACGAGTGCACACACGACCGCGAAGCAACGCATATGGCCTCCCGGAAAGTGGAGCGTCCGCCCCAGGCGACTGCGTCTTACGCCAGAGGGTGCGGCGCGGAGTATCTCTCAGATTAATTGTTCCCCAAGTACGTCCAGCAATCAACCGAGTTCGGAAAATCGCGCGACCCGGGAATGTGGGGTCGGACGGACCCACGCCGGTCGAACCGGACACGGACCCCGACCGTGGTGGCGGTGGAGGGCACCGATCGCCGGTAAGGGGTGCATCATCCTGCTGGCGGGTTCCTCGGTTTCACCGACCCGGGGGGGGAGGGACACCCGGAGCGGGTACCGGGGGATCCCCCCGAGCGAACCCCAGGACGCAAGCGCGGTCCTCTTGCAGGCAGCCGGGCCAACGCGTTGACCTCTCAAGAAGCGCGTCTGGGGCAATCGCCCCACAGGGCCTCAGCATGCATTCCGTCGAAGTGATGACAAGACGCAGACATGAAACAGCCAAGGCCCTTCACGGGGCGTTCGCCGGCACCGGCGCATCGGTCTTTTGGCGCGGTGCCGCACCCAGGCGGGGTGGTGTTCCGGGTATGGGCGCCCGCCGCACGTCATCTTGATGTGGTGCTGGAACCCGCAGGGCCCACCTACCCGATGCGCGACATCGGCGATGGGTGCCACGAGACCACGGTCGCGGGGCTCCGATCGGGTGCCCTGTACCGCTTCCGAGTGGACGGGGGGGACGCCTATCCGGATCCCGCTTCGCGCTTCCAACCGCAGGGCGTCCACGGACCCTCAATGGTCATCGACCCGCTCAGTTTCGCGTGGCACGATGAGGACTGGAAGGGGTGCGCGCTCCAGGACCTTGTTTTCTACGAACTCCATGTGGGGACGTTCACACCCGAGGGAACGTTCGCCGGTGTCGGGAGTCGCCTCTCCCACCTGCGGGACCTGGGGGTGACCGCCATTGAGCTCATGCCCGTCGCGGACTTTCCGGGCCGGTGGAACTGGGGATACGATGGCGCGGCGCTCTTCGCACCGGCACACGTCTACGGCACCCCGGACGACCTTCGGGCCCTCGTCGACGAGTCACACCGGTGCGGGATGGCGGTCTTTCTCGATGTCGTGTACAACCACTTCGGCCCCGATGGAGCGTACGCGCCGGCGCTGAGTTCTGAGTTCTTCTCGAACACGCACCGCACGCTATGGGGAGCGGCGATCAACTTCGACGGTGCGATGGCGCGGACGGTCCGCCGCTTCTTTATGGAGAACGCCCTTCACTGGCTGACCGAGTATCATTTCGATGGATTGCGGCTGGACGCCATCCATGCGATCGTCGACGACAGCCCACTCCACATTCTCCGCGAGCTCGCTGAGGCGGTACGCACACTCACCGGCCCAAAGCGGTACCTCGTCGCCGAGGACCACCGGAACCTGCATACGGTTGTGCGGCCGCCTGAAGAAGGAGGGTACGGACTCGATGCCGTCTGGAACGACGACTACCACCACCAGGCCCGCCGCGTGCTGACCGGGGACGCCGACGGTTACTTCGCAGACTTCACAGACTCCACCACAGACCTCGGGACGATCGTGCGCCGCGGCTGGCTGTTCACCGGCCAGTATGCGGACTACTTCGCGGAGCCCCGGGGCACCGATCCGCACGGCATTCCGCCCACCCGGTTCGTGAATTTCATTCAGAATCATGACCAGGTAGGCAACCGTCCCCTGGGCCAACGGCTTACCGCGACCGCCTCCCTTCCGCAGTTCCGAGCCGCCAGCGCGCTCCTGCTGTTCGCCCCGCAATTGCCGCTCCTGTTCATGGGACAAGAGTGGGCGGCCGCAACGCCGTTCTGCTACTTTACCGACCACTCCCGGGAACTCGGCCGCCTGGTGACCGAAGGCCGCAGGAAGGAGTTCAGCCGGTTTGTCGGGTTCCACGGGAACGTCGCGGACCCCCAGGATCCGACGACGTTTACCCGGAGCAAGCTGGATTGGAATGAGCCCCAGCGCCAGCCCCACGCCGGGATCCTTCGCTTGAATCGGGACCTGCTCCGGCTTCGGCGTCAGTTGCACGGCGCGGTGACCGTTGACTCGCCGGTTGAAGGAGGTCTGGTCATCCGGCGCGGCCGCCACGTGCTGCTCGTCGCCCTTCGGGGAGGGGTCACGCTCCCCGCGCCGCCGAACACCACCCCCCTGATCCACACCGAAAACCCACGGTATTCTCCGCACCCCATCCCCCCCTACTCGCAGGGAGGCCAGATCGCCTTTCCAGAAGCCGCGGCGGTCGTCGCCGTCGCCGCCGAGCGATGAACGCGACATACCGCATCCAGTTTCAACCAGGGTTCGGATTCGATGAGCTTCGAGGACTGCTCCCCTATTTCAAGCGACTTGGCATCAGTCACCTGTACCTGTCGCCTACGGTGGAGGCTCGTCCGGGCAGCACCCATGGGTACGATGTGACCGATCACAACCAAGTGCGGGCGGAACTCGGGGGGGCAGAGGGGTTTGGCCGTCTACTAGCTGCGGCCGGGGCGGTGGGGCTCGCCTTGATCCTGGACTTCACCCCGAATCACGAGGGCGTCGGGCCGCAAAACGCGCACTGGCAAGACGTCCTGATGTTTGGACCATACTCTCCGTACGCGCGGTACTTCGACATCGACTGGGATCCGCTCAAGCCGGAGTTGAAGCAGAAGATCCTGCTCCCGTTCTTGGGAAACGCCTATGGCGACGCCTTGGACCGTGGGGAAATCACCCTCGTCTACGAAGATGGTCATTTTTACGCCGCATATTACGCGCAGCGCTTTCCTCTTGCACCGCCAACGTATGCCCAGGTCCTCCAGGTCCTGCTGGCGCATCTCGAGGATCCAGGTGGTCCGGCGCAGGATCTCAGGGCGTTGGGCGACGCGTACAGCACGCTGGCACCTGACGACCGAGGGAACGCGGAGGGACTGAGGCGTCGACTCGCGTCGGTCATCGAACCCCTCGGCATCAACGATGCCCTCTCCCGCATAGACCGGGACCAGTTGCACGCGATCTTCGACCAGCAGTTCTGGCGGCTCTCCTTTTGGAAAACTGCCTCGCAGGAAGTCAATTACCGGCGCTTCTTCGACAACAACGATCTCGTCGCCTTACGCGTTGAGGATCCGGAAGTGTTTCGGGAAGTCCACCGCCTCCTTGGCGCCTCCGTGACACAACAAGGTGTCGACGGCGTCCGGGTCGATCACATCGACGGGCTTCAGGCCCCGTCCGCGTACCTCCACCAGGTGAAGGATCTGGGTGCGCGGCACATATGGGTGGAGAAAATCCTGGCGCGAGGAGAAACCCTGCCGCCACAATGGCAGGTCGAAGGGACGACCGGGTACGAGTTCCTCAACGACGTCCTCGGTGTACTGCTCTGGCCGGATGGCGAGCATCCCATCGATCGCATTTACCGGCGGTTCATGCGGGGCAGCGTGGTCCCGTACTGGGCGGAGGTGTACCGGTGCAAACGTTTGGCAATGGAGACGACGCTCGCCGGTGAGCTCTTCCGCCTTGCCTACAGCTTGGATCGGATTTCCGAAGCTGATTACCACACGCGCGACTTCACCCTGGAAGCCCTCCGCATTGCCCTAGTCGATGTCATCGCTTCGTTTCCGCGCTACCGCACCTACCTCCCGGAGTCCCCCGAGGAGGCGGAGCGGGCGGTGCGCGAGGCGACGCGCGAATCCCAACGACGCAACCCGGGTCGCGAGCCGACCGTGTACGCCTTTATCGCTCAGGTACTGCTGGGGAAGGTCGGTCAGAACATGCAGGTCATGGTGGCACCGTGGGTCGGGCGATTCCAGCAATACACCGCCCCCGTGATGGCCAAGGGGGTCGAAGACACCGCCTTCTATCGTTACGTCCGACTGACGGCACTGAACGAAGTCGGGGGTGAGCCGGATCGCTGGGGAACGCCCCTTCAGGCGTTTCATGCCCGCGGGCGGTTCCGCGCCCTGCGCTACCCCCGTAACCTCCTGGCGACGGCCACCCACGACCATAAGCGAGGAGAAGACACGCGGATGCGGCTCGCCGTGCTGGCCGAGGTGCCCGAGGCGTGGCATCACACCGTGAGCGCCCTCTCCCGCATGGCCCGCCGCTACCGCGAGGTGCAAGGGCCGTCCCGCGCCGATGAATACCTCTTCTATCAAACCCTGGTGGCGGTGTGGAGCGCGAAAGATCTGGACACCCTGACACCTCGCCTCGTGGCCTACATGCAGAAAGCCGCGCGTGAAGCGAAGCTGCGCACCAGCTGGCTCGATCCCGATTCCGAGTATGAGGCGGCGCTCGAGCGGTTCGTCCGCGGCCTGCTCGAGAACCCGCGCCTGCCGGATCTGATCGCACCGTTGACGGGGACGCTCGCGCACTATGGGTTTGCGAACGGCCTCAGCCAACTCATCCTGAAGATGGCCGCGCCGGGAGTGCCTGATTTCTACCAGGGGTGCGAATTGTTGGATCTCTCGCTGGTCGATCCGGACAACCGGCGGCCAGTCGACTTCGCCAGACGGGCCCGGCTGCTTGACGAGCTCGAGCCGCTCCTCACCGCGCCGGACCCGACCAGCGTGCGCGCGATGATCGAGGGTCGCGAGGAACGGGCCAAATTGTACACGGTGGCCCGGCTGTTGCGCTTTCGTCAGGCTCACCCGGACCCGTTCGCGGGCGGCTACTGGTCCCTCGAGACGGACGGCCCGGGGGCGTCGCACTTGATTGCCTTTGCGCGGAATGTCGACCACGCGAGCCTCGTGGTCGTCGTGCCGCGCTTCCTCTCTACCCTGGACCGGCGCGGAGGATGGGGAGAGACCCGCGTGCTCCTGGGCGAACAATTTGCCGGCCGGACGTGGACCGAGGTGCTCACCGGTGCGCACCTCCAGGCGGGGGCCGACATCCCTATCGCCGCCCTGCCGCTCCCCTGGGGAGTGCTGTTCGCCGAGTAGTTCCCTTGCCGATGGCATCGATGCGCCGCTCAGGCGCGCTCGCAGGGCAGCCGTATCGGCCCGGCCGGGTCTCCTGGCCTCGATAAATTCACGACAGCGCACGCCACCCTCACCAGAATGGGTAAGATCCCCTTGAAACCTTTTGGGGGTGGTGACCCATGAGCGTGAGCCGAACGTTGCTGAGCACCTCCCTCATCGCGCTCACTTCCGCCTTGGTCGCGAGCGCTGTGGTCAATCGGTACCAGTACTTCTCAGTGGTAGGCCCTTCATGGAATGGAAAGGCCAATGCGCAAACGGACTTTCACCGGATCGATCGATGGACGGGGGCTCTCCAAGTTTGGGTGTGCCAAGACGTTGACACCAAGCAAGTCGCCCAGGTGCCCCCGCCCCCCAGGAAGCCCTCTGAATTCGACAGCCCGGAAAACGCCGACTCGATGGTGCAGACCGGTCAGTACTTTATCGAGCTCAGTTTATGGCGGACCATCTTTCCCCATGTGGATCCCCAGAATCTGTATGTCACAAAGGCGGTTTGCGGTTGGGAGGCGGCGCGCTGATTGTCCTTCGCGGGGGGGTTCCCCCCTCGCAAGACGCCACCCCCCATCGCTCTTTGTCCCATTCGCGCGGTGGGCGCCCGGCATGCTCCCCGCAGAAGGCTAACAGACGGCGATAAGCGTACAGCCGCACGACCCACACCGGTGGTTCAAACGGGGGCCCGGGGGGAAAATACGATACGTACCTCACTTGGGTGAGCAAGGAGGGGGCAGCCATGATTCAGACGTCCGTGGTGGCAATCCTGCTCATCGCCGGCGCGGTGATCGCGCAGGCAAATTTCTCCACGCTGTACTCGCAGTCGTCGATCACCATACCGGGTTTGGCGGGGGTCGCTGTCACGCATCTCCAGGTTCTGGAAGGCGTGGGCGCAGCGCTGCTCTTGGCATGGTTGGCGGGTGCGATAGACGGGTTGGTGCTACATCGGCAGGTCCGGCAGCGCGACGAGTTGCTGCATTCGCTGGAACAGGAGATGCTGAAGATGAAATCCACGGCGTACGATCAACAGCAGCCGGCGCTGGCGGATATTAGGGGCCGATTGGAGTCGCTCGTCCAAGAGGTGAGAAACATCATGACCCGGATCGACTCGGCGGGTGTGGCGGCGCGACCCAGTCATCTCGTTCGAGAGGAATCCATGGCGACCGGGAGGACGGGGGGGACACTCCGGGTTCCCGAAGTGTAACCCCGGCTGCGCCCCCCGCGAAAAATGATCAGGATATCCAGCGTGCAGGACCCGTTGAACCACCCATGGCAAGCTGGGTTCTCTGAAAACGTCCGGGAGTCCCAGCCTATCGGCCCGCCGTGCTCGGTGGAATCGCCCACGGCGGCCTCGGGGACGCAGCGAAACCTATAGGAGGCAAGAGGTCATGGAATCTCTGGCCACGATTGACGTCCGGCAGCACGACGGCGTCTCCCTCGTCAGGATCTGCGGTGAGATTGATACGTCGAACGTGTCTGATGTCGGAGAGGCGCTAGCGACGGCCGCGCCCTCGAACGGTTTGGGTCTGATTGTCGATCTCTCGGGAGTCACCTACCTCAACAGTGCCATGATCAAATCCCTCTTCGATCTCGCCGAGCAGCTCCGCCAGCGACAGCAACGCCTGGGGTTGGTGATGGACGAGGGGGCGCCGATGCGGAAGCTGCTCCTCTTGTTGAAATTGGATCTCGTTGTCCCCCTCGATCATACGAACGACGACGCCGTTGCGCGCATCAAAGGGGCGCGCGCAGGCGGGGGGTAGCATGCTGTGGCTCGCGCTGCCGACCTGGGTCGAGACGCGGCCCGGCCCACGTCCTTTGCAACAACGTGATACCGGAGGTCACCATTCATCCACCAGGCGCCAGATTCGACTGACGCGTGGCGTCGTCCCCGTGCAGAGGGGTCACGGCCGTCCACTCCGAACCGGCGGTCGCACCTCGCCGGTAGGCGATCCATTCGGGATGCCGGTCGAGACCCCCTCAGCCGAGAACGGGCGTCGATAAAATATCCCGGAGCCCTCTTGCGAGGGCTCCGGGAATCGCATCAGCCTGGCCGATTCTTTTAAGCTAGTGGACGATCAGATGACCTGTGGCCCACAATCCCAGGCCGATCAGCAACAGAAGCGCCAGCATCTCAGATCATCTCCTTTCTGCCCAGATTCCGCGAGACTCGCGGAGTTTTCGGGCTGCCTCAGTCAGGTTATTCCCACCAGGCCCTCCGACCAAACGTCGCCCTCAGCTGCCACCGGTGGTGGCGTTGCAAGAAATGACGCTCCGCGCTCGGCAGCCTCCGGAACCCTCGAGCGCGCGCAAGGTCCTGCCACCCGGTGTTCGACCGCGCTCGTCAAAGGTGGAGATCGCATCCCAAAGCGCCTCGCCAAGGGGGTACCCCGTGTTTGCACCCACGAACTTCACATCCGTCGAACGATCTCGGGCGACATCGCAAGGACAAAGCGGCGGCCGCGCTCCGTGAAGAGCGCATTATTCATCATTGGTCGAGCATCGCCTTGGCCCCGGTTGACGGTGCATGCGGACGGGCCGTCCGCGGTGCACCGGTCAGGTCGAAATTTCGTCCCTCCCCCGATCCCCCCGGTCAGCCCGCATCTGGATCGATCGGCGCCGGTTCCTCAAAATTGAGACCTATGTGGAACCGGACCACCCGAGAGGGGAAAAATGAGAAACGGAGTATCGGGGCAGAAGCGGTGGGATCCGGAGGACGCGGATATGGGTCGGCTGGCGCTCACCATACTTTTGGGCACGGCGGGGATTCCCGCCCTTTTGATCGGGTATGTCATCGGGACCGAGACTCTCTTGCGTGCCCTGCCGCAAAAGCGCCGGCCGCTCCTCCGCTCCTGGTTGTGGCTGGTCCCCGCATTCGCGTTCCTCGGGGTTTTCCTCATCTACCCGACGCTGCGTACCCTCTACTTGAGCGTCTTCGATGCCCAGTCGATGCGATTTGTTGGTCTGCAGAACTATCGGTTCGCGCTCACCAACCCTGCGATGCAGATTGCCATCCGAAACAACCTGTTGTGGCTCGCGATCTTTACGGCCCTCACGGTGGGAATCGGGTTGGTGATGGCCGTCCTGACGG
This sequence comes from bacterium, assembly GCA_035279545.1. Taxonomy (GTDB): domain Bacteria; phylum Sysuimicrobiota; class Sysuimicrobiia; order Sysuimicrobiales; family Segetimicrobiaceae; genus Segetimicrobium. Next base: position 8,204 of record DATEHM010000059.1, read on the forward strand.
ATCGGGTGCGGTACGAGTCCGCGGCAAGAATGGCGATGTTTATGCCGATGGCGATCTCGTTTGTCGCTGCCAGCGTGATCTGGAAGTTCGTCTACGCCTTTCGTCCAGCCGGCGATCCACAAATCGGCATCCTCAACGCCCTGTTGGCCCGTCTGGTGTCGGATTTCCAACCGATCGCCTGGCTGGTCATCTCCCCCCTCAACAATCTGGCCCTGATCGTGATCGGGGTCTGGGTATGGGCCGGGTTCTGCATGGTGATCCTCTCCGCGTCGCTCAAAGGCGTCCCTGCCGGCCTCCTGGAGGCCGCACGGATCGATGGAGCGAGCGAGTGGCAGGTGTTTCGGCGCATCACCATCCCGATCCTCAGCCCGACGATCGTCGTTGTTGTTAGCACGATGGTGATCTTCGCCCTCAAGGCATTCGACATCGTCTACGTCATGACCAACGGCAACTACGACACCGATGTCATCGCGAACCGCATGTACAAAGAGATGTTCACGTTCCGCGATTTCGGCCACGCCAGCGCAATCGCGGTGGTCTTGTTTGCGGCCACGCTTCCCCTGATCGTCGCAAACATCCGCCGTTGGTCCGGCGGAGAGCTCCGATGAACGAGATGGCGGCATCGCCCCGATGGAACGAAGCCGGCCTCCGCCGTCGCCCCGCTCCAATCCGTCGTCGCCTCTCGCTGCACGTGATGGTGATCGCCATCTGTCTGATGTGGCTTGTGCCTACCGTGGGGGTTTTGGTCAACTCCTTCCGCCCAGCAAGGCTCGTGGCGGCGATGGGGTGGTGGACGGCGCTGCTGCCTCCGTTCCGGTTCACGACCCAGAATTATGCCGACGTCCTCGAAACGTACGGCCTGGGGCAGGGTTTCCTCAATAGCCTTGTCATCACCCTCCCCGCAACGGTGATTCCTGTAGCGATGGCCGCCCTCACCGCCTATGCACTTGCCTGGATGCCGCTCCGCGGCCGCGGATTCGTAGTAGGGCTCTTCGTAGGGGCGCTGGCCGTGCCCCTTCAGCTGACGCTTGTCCCGGTCTTCGAGGTGTTGACCCGGGCCAGATTGATAGGAACATTCCCCGCCGCGTGGCTGGCCCACACGGCCTACGGCCTCCCCCTGGCGACATATCTCCTCCACAACGTCATGGCCGCGCTCCCACGCGACCTGATCGAGTCCGCGGCGATCGACGGGGCGACGCCCGTTGATATCTTTGCCCGCGTCGTCCTGCCGTTGTGCCGACCGGCGCTCGCCTCCCTGATCATTTTCCAGTTCCTCTGGGTGTGGAACGATCTCCTGATTGCGCTCATCTTCGTCGGGGGAAAATCGGAGGTCGCGCCGATGACGGTGGTGGTGAGCAACCTTGCCAATTCATTGGGGCAGGATTGGCAGCTGCTGACCGCTGGGACGGTCCTGTCGATGATGATCCCGATCGCGGTCTTCTTCGCGTTCCAACGCGGATTCATCCGCGGGGTTCTCGCCGGGGCCCTCAAAGGGTAAGCTGCCCACGGTTTAGGGCCTTGCCGCAGCGGCGGTCGCGATGCGGTTGATCTCCCTGAGGATCCGGTCGAGGCGGTCGGGGTGCTGCACGTACTCGAGCGTGCCCGTCAAGAAGGCATTGCCGGCTTCGTCGGGCATGATATCGGAAGCGTCGAAGCGGACCGTCTTCGCCGCGGTGAGGATCCCGGCCATCCGTCGGCTCAATGGGTCGGGGTAGACTCGCGGGTCGACCCGACGGTTGGGCGAGAGCGCGCCCCCTCGCTTCACCCATATGGCCTGCGCCTCGGGGGTGACCAGATACTTGATCAACGCTCTGGCCTGCGGCGTATCGCGGAACACACCGAACAAGTCGCCGGCCACTTCGACCGCCTGAGGGACACTGCGGACAATCGGCGGGAAGGAAAAGAAGTTGACATCCTCCCACGGGCGGAGGTTCGGGTACTGTTTTGCGAGAAACCCCTGAATGAACGACGCTTGGTTGTGCAGGTAGCAGCCCGGCGGATCCGTGAAGAGCGGAAACGGGGACTCGCCGAAGTTGGTAGCGAGCTCCCCCTGGATGCCCCCATGGACGTACCGTGGATTGGCGGCGATCTTCCCGAAGAGGGTCCAGGCCTTCTTCACCGCCGGATCGGTCCAGGCAATCTCGTGTCGGTACCACTTGGTGTAGCGGTCCGCGCCCGCCGTGCGCAGCATGATCATCTCTATCCAATCGCTTGCGGGCCATCCGGAGGCCGCGCCACTTTCCAAGCCGATACACCAGGGCGTGCGGTTCTGACGCGCGATGTGGTCGGTGAGTGCGAGCAACTCGTCCCAGGTCCGGGGGACGCCGTAGCGATTCGCGCGAAACACCTTTGGGTCGTACCAAATCAGCCCCTTCACCGCAACCTTGATGAAAACCCCGTAGAGCCTTCCTTTCACGGTGGTCAGATCGAGCCAGCTCCGCGCGTAATCCTGGGACAGGGCCGTACGGTCGACCATGCTGTCGAGCGGGACCAGCGTGCCGGAGCGGGCGTACTCGGAGATCCTCCCGGGACCGGGGAGCGCGGCGACATCGGGAGGGTTTCCTCCCTTCACCCGCGTCGTAAGAACGGCGTTGATGTCGCGTGTTCCTTCGAATTCCACTTTCACCCCAGTCCGCCCCTCAAAAGGGGCGACCATTGCGAGAAAGCTCTGCAGTTCATCGCCGCCCCACACGCCCAGCACGTTCACCGTGCCCCCGATCCTGCTCGATGGAGACGGACCGGGGTTGGGCTGGCCCGCGTACCCGGAGTTCCAGGAGAGCCCCCCGGTAACGACACCCGCCAGCCCGACAAACACGAGCTTTCGGAGCACGGTGAGTCGTGGCCCACCGGTTTGTCCATTCACATCCCTCATCTCCCTCGCCCTCCCTTCGAACCCCGCCCTGCCAGCGCGCCCCTCCATCACATGCCCACCCGTGGCTCCCGCATCGCGCATATGCGGTACGAGCGGCCCGCCCGCGTCCGGCAAACAGGCGCATTTGACCAAAACCGTTCCCGATCGCTGAACAGGATGCCGTCCCTCACATTCTATCGCCTCCTTCACGTCAGGACGAGTGCGATGACGGCGTCGGCTATCATCGCAGTCGTCGCCCCCCCCCGTATCCCAGCACGACTCCGCGACCCTGAGTCGAAAAATAAGGTCCTTCGATTGATCGCGCAGCGCATATGCCACTTGCCGCCGGAGTCCTCAACCGCGGCCGCAACGCCCGTCGTCCTAGCCGCGCTTTCTTCAGCTGCCATTCCGCCCGCCAGAGCGGCAAGCGGCCGATCGGGGACCCGAGCAGGGCCGGCGCGGCCCCTTACTGAGTACTCCATCCGCCTTATGGATGAGCGCCCCCGCCACGGCTGGCGGACGGGGCGTTGTCTCCATCGCCTCCTCAACGGAGGCGCAACGGACGGCGTGATCATCTTGAACACGCTGACAGCCGTTCGGTAGGATTCACGGATCTCAACGGCATCGAGAGCGGTCACAGGGGACAGCGACGCCTGAACGCGATCTTCGTTTAACCTCTCTCGCGAACGGGTAAAGATTAAGGTGACAAATCTTGGCAGCGCTCACGACCTTTGGTCCAGCGTATCCCCGTCCGTGACTGGATTGAGGAGATCGAGATCTTTAAGGGGGTGACACATGGACAAGGACGAGTTCGCACGAGTGTGGCCGCTGATCCGTCCCCAGGTTAAATCTCGTTGGAACAAATTAACTGACAAGGACCTCGAGAACGTGCAGAACCCCGAGTTGTTGATTGGGATAATCCAGGAAAAGTACGAGGAATCTCGGCAGGCGATTGAACTCCAAATTAAATCTCTCGTCGAACACAAGGCTTCCATCCGTTAACCTCCCGGGAAGCGACCTCCAAAAGACAAACAAGCGGAGTCTGGATTCCGCACAAACAGCCGAAGATGATGGAAACGAGGAGATTCGAACTTCCGACCTCCCGGAGTGCGATTCCGACGGGCGGCCAAAACACTTTGTTCGCTCGTGGTGGATCTTCGATGGAGTTGGGACCAAATTGGAGAGGCTTTCTTCGGTTGGTTTGCAAGGGGTTTGCAGGAGAGGGTGCTCCGTAGTGCTACGGCCGACCGCGCCCATCCCTCTTGGCCATTTCATTCGACTATCGAACTTGACTCCGCTATCAAAAGAACCGTTGCCATCCCCCGAAGGGACGCGGGGCAGGCCTCCGCGATGGCCAAGTAGTTGGTATGATGATCGCGCTAGTCTATTTGGTCTTCGTGGTGGTGGTCCTGGCCCTCCGGGATACTACGGCCCCCCTGCCTGGCAGCTCTGGGGCCTGACGGCGCCTCCGTTTTTAGCGGTGTTGATTCTCTCCGAAAAGGGACCCACTTTCTCGCTGAAAAGGGACCCACCCCCGAGGGTGGTGCGTCCTACGATTCGAGCGACTCTGGTTCTTTCCTTGGCGGCGCCCTGGGGCGGCACTCGCCCGTTAGTGCCATCCGTGGATAATGACCAGGCCC
>DATEHM010000060.1:0-2648 GCA_035279545.1 bacterium
CTCTTCCATAGCACTCCCATCAGCGCTGCCCACATCACGACGCTGAGGGAGAGGGGCAGGAACACGAACGGCCGTCCCAGGAGATGAAGTGCACGTGCCGCGCTGTCCGTCGTGGCGATGACGGCCAGGGCAGCACCCGCCATCGTTCCCCACAGTGCCAGCGCCCACAGGACGAACATGAGCGGACGGCCCACCACGTAGACGCCGGCTTCCCGGGGGGGCTCGGTCTTGTGCATCACGAGCTAACCTACTCGCTCGGCCGCGGGAGAAGGTAGCGGAGCCCAGCGAAGAGGACCGGGTTGAGCGCGGCAATATCAACCCGTTTGCGGTAGGGACGCCGGTCGTCCCGGCGCCCCCCGCGCAGATCCCAGCACGCGGCATTACCGCACTGGGCTCTTGCCTCAGGTCAGAAGATAGAGCCGCTGGTCCGGGTAGGGATGCACGATGCGGACAGGAGGGAGCCAACGCCGGGCAATCCGGCGCATGCGCTCCCAGGTCACGTGTGCCTTTTGGCTGCGCCGACTGAGAGCGCGCTTCCAGCAGCACACGACCTGATGGTGGAAGGCTTGGCACTGGTCGTAGTTCAGGGGCACGCCGTAGTAGTTGACGTGGCCACGGATGATCGACGCCAGCCACCGACCGATCTCCGGGACGGGGTCATGCCAGCGTCGCCGCAGCGCGATGTGTATCTCCTGCAGCCTCGCTCGCAGCCTCTTACGCATGGTCTGCCGCAACACGACAAAACGTCCCTTTCTCGTCTTCCCGCAGGCATGCGTGAAGCCGAGGAAGTCAAACGTGTCGGGCTTGCCCCGTCCGTTCCGCTTTCGATTCGACGCAGCAAAGCGTCCGAATTCGATGAGGCGGGTCTTTTCGGGGTGCAGCTCCAGTCCGAAGGCCGCGAGTCGCTCGCGGAGGTCGTCCCAAAACCGCCTGGCTTCCCATTCGTACTCGAAGCCCACGATGAAATCGTCGGCATAGCGGACGACGATCACGTCGCCTTTGGCCTGTCGACGCCAGTCGCGGACCCAGAGGTCAAACGCGTAGTGCAGATAGATGTTGGCAAGGAGAGGTGAGATCCCCCCACCTTGCGGCGTCCCTATTTCACTTCGCGTCCATTCCCCGTCCTCCAGCACGCCGGCGTTGAGCCACTTCTGGATCAGACGCACGACACGCCGGTCCGCTATCCGATGCTCGATGAGCTTCACCAGGCACTCGTGGTCGATGGCGTCAAAGAAGCCACGAATGTCCGCATCAAGCACCCAATTCACCTTCTTCCGGTGGATTCCGACACTGAGCGCGTCCAGTGCCTGGTGTGGATTACGTCCCGGCCGAAATCCATAGGAGAAGCCGAGGAAATCTGCCTCATAGATGCAGTTCAGGACCGCTACGAGCGCACGCTGGACCACCTTGTCCTCGAGCGTGGTGACCCCGAGCGGCCTCTGGCGCCCATCCGGCTTGGGGATCATCACCCGCCGGACCGGCTTCGCTCGATACGCTCCACGTCGCAGACGACCGGAGAGATCGATGAGGTTCACCTCAAGCTGCTCTCCATAGGTCCGCCACGTTTCTCCATCCACACCCGGTGCTGCGTTCCGCTTGAGGCCGAAGTAAGCCTCGCGCAGATCCTCGATGCTGTAGACGTGGTGTAGGAGCGCCGTGAATCGTCGTCCCTTGTCCGTCTCTCCCGCCTGCCTTATGCGATCTCGCGCACTGGGCACGCCTTCCCGGCTCCGTGTCCGGGGCGTGTTTTGCGAGGCCGCATTCCCTTTGGCCTGCCCTCTTCCCTCCATCCCCTCCGCGGGCAGCTCTCCGCCTTCGCAAGGTTCTTTAGGCACCCCTTGGCCGTGTCCGGCGTTTCCACCTTCGTGCCCGTTTAGGTTTGCCATGGCTCCAGGCTCCGGCTTCTTCCGTCCTTGTTCGGGGACTTCGTCGGTACTACAGGACAGTCAGACTCCCTGCTCCGTACATCGATGGCTCGGGTCCTCAGACTTTCCATCGCGGCCCAGCGCGCCATCCGCACTGGGCGGCCGCAGGGTCTCCCGGTTCTCGCGCAAAGTGCTTCCATGCATGCTCGGGGTCTCCGACCGCGCCAGGTCACGTCGCACCTCGCCTCTCACGGTGCGCCGCATGTTGCCTTCGGCTCCGGAAACGTCCTCGGCACCTGGGCTCTCACTCGATTTCGCGGCTCAATACCCGGCCTGCATGTGCCCCTGTCAACGCTTCGGGCGCAGTCTCACGGCCGCGTCCGCATGACTCAGGGTCACCGTGGGTGGCTAGCCCCTCGCTGTGCGAATTCTCCCTTCGCTACACTTTGCCGGTTTATCCCGGCGCTTCTCCCGGAACGAGTACTCCATCGCGGCGTGGGCGCGATCAGGTCCGTAGATCGCGCGCGCCTCTCGCCGACTGTGGCCGCGCACCGCAGCTGGACGTTGGGCGCGATCCCGTCGCTGGCGTCACGTGTGAGGTAACGCGACACCGCCATCGCGCGCGAGATCAGCGGCGCCGCGGGCGGGACATCCCACCCGCTCGGCGCGAGCGCTGCCTCGGCCGGCCGGTCCGAGGACACGCCGAGCCGTCATCAAGAAGATTGGCGGAGAGGGGGGGATTCGAACCCCCGGAGCAGGTTTACCCCGCTCAACAGGTTAGCA
>DATEHM010000061.1:0-3144 GCA_035279545.1 bacterium
CGACCGGCGCGCCGGCCGCCGCCGCCACCCCAGGGGCCCAGCCGGCGGGGCAAGCCGAAATGAGCCGCGAGGAGAAAATCGCCGCCGCCAAAGCCAAAGCCGAGGCGATGAAAGCCGCCCGAGCAGCGGGGGGAGGGACGCCTCCGGCCGGAGGGGCCCCGCCGAGCTGATCCCCGCTTACCGCTCGCCGGCGCCCGATCCCACGAGCTGTCGGCGCGCCAGGGGAATCGGGGGAGCACCCAGGGCGAGGAGTCTGTCGTGAAAGCTCCGGAGGGAGAACTGCGCGCCTTCCTGCCGGTGTAGGTCGTCTCGCAGTTTGCGGATCATCAACTTCCCGAGCGTATAGTTCAGGTACCCTGGATCGAACGTCCCGCGCACCGCTTCCCGCTCGGCGGGCAACGCGTCCATATAGGCATCGGCGACAAACAAGCGCGCCGCGGCGTCCAGTGACATGCCCCGCGTATGCATCTCGATCGCGGCGAGGAATCGGACGTTCCGGAGAAGCGCCTCCGAGAGCTGGGCGATCGGGAGGCGAGGGTCCCCCCCGCCGTACCCCGCTTCGAGCATCATCTCCTCACAGTAGTGCGCCCACCCCTCAACGAACGAGTAGCTGGTGAGCACGCGCCGCAGCGGCCGCGGCACCTGTTTCATCTTGAGGAAGTGCACGTAGTGCCCCGGGTAGACTTCGTGGATCCCGACGTCCCGCAGCGTCGCGTAATCGAACTTCCGCAGCCACTCTTCTTGTTGAGCAGGTGTCCACTCCGGTTCGGGCGGCGTGAGATAGTAGTACGATTCTCCCGCGGTTTCAAAGGGGCCCGAGGTATCCATCATCGCAAACGCCCAGCGAGCGAAGGGAGGGGTCTCCTCGACGCGGCACCGGCCCGCCGGCGGGATGGAGACCAGCGCGTGGGCTTCCACAAATAGCCGGAGTTCTTCGAGCAGCCGCTCCGCCTCGGGGATGAGGCGCTCCGCCGACGGATGGTCCCCGGCCTGCCGGGCGATCACGTCGCGGATCGTCGCCGTTGGATCGATCCGTCCGGCCGCTTCGCGGAGCCGCGCCTGATTTTGCGCCAGATCTTCGCGCCCGATCTCGAGGAGGCGTTCGGGGGGGAGGTCCACCATCTCGCCCACCCGCAGCATCGTCCGGAAGTGCGCTTCGCCCATGGCGAAGGCGTCCACCGCGCCCGCGCGGCCTTCGTGTTCCAGGAACCCGATGAACCGGCGCAGGGCGGTGAGGGCGTCCGCGTTCGCCCGCTCGAACGCATCCCACAGCGGCCCGCCGCCGATGGGGCGGACCGCCTGCACCAATTCTCGCTCCTGGAACCGGGCGATGCCGGCGTACACGTCGAGGGCGGTTTCGAGGAAGGGGAGGGGGACGGGCTTCCGAAGCGTTTCGCGGGCGACCGCGAGGTAGTCCGGGATTTGTCTGAGGTGTTCGCAGAGCGCACCGACGCGTTGGGTCAGCGGAGCGTAGTCGCGCTTGATGTAGCCGCTGAGATCGAGGGGACCGGAGTAAGCGATGGGATTGCGCTCGAACTCGCGGAGGCCTTCCAGCTCGAACAGTTCCTGGTCGACCGCAAGCGCGACCAGCGCGCGATCGTGCGCATCGTCGGCGTCGAGCGCCAACGGATCCAGGCCGGATACTTGGGCGCGGAAGCCCCGCAGGGCAGAAATCCGGCGGGCGCGGGCAGGCTCCCGGAAATCCTGGATCCGGCCGTCGTACTCGTGGAGCCCCAGCGCCGCGGCGATCGTCGGCTGGGCTTCGAACAGGGAGGTGAGGAATTCTTCGGCTAACTGCGCGAGCGGCCGGGAGGAGGTCGGTGGGGGTTTGGACACGGGTGGCGCTCCGTTCGCTGCAGGTGTACCTTCCCCCCTTTCACCGCCCCGTTCCCGAACTCCTGGCGCGGGGACACGTCTGGGAAGATCGACATAAGGATGGAAGTGGAAGCCCCGGTGTCTGGTTTTGCCAAGACTAAGCTCGGGGCTGCGGATAATCCTAAGAACCGGTATAATAGAAGGCGCTAGTGTTCTGAGTCAGAAATTCGCTGACAAAATCTGGCGATGCTCGCCAGGATTTGATCAGCGGTTTTGGTCCAAATGAAGGGCTTGGGAGCTTGGGGCTGATGGTCGATGTAGCGGTAGATCGCGGTTTCCAGTTCACGGGTGCTGCGGGGGACGCCCCGGCGGAGTTGTTTTTCCGTGAGGGCGGCGAAGAAACGCTCCACCAAGTTGAGCCACGTCGCGCCGGTGGGGGTGAAATGCACGTGGAAGCGCGGGTGCCGGCCCAGCCACCGCCGGATGAGTGCCGTCTTTATGGGTCCCATAATTATCCATGATGAGGTGGATCTCCAAGTCATCGGGCACATTGGCCTCGATGCGGTGGCGGAACGTACGAAACTCCACGGAGCGGTGTCGGTGCCGACATTCGGCCAGGACCTCGCCCGTCTTGACCTGCAGCGCGGCAAACAGGGACGTCGTCCCGTGGCGCATGTAGTGCCACCGGCCGTCCACCCGGCATGGAGGCACCTCCGATCAGGTCCATACCAGGGGTATCCGAGTTATTCAACATATTTCTAACTCAGGACACTAGCCTGAGATCAGGAAATAGGGCAGTGGGTCACGGTGAGGAAAGACGTAGAAATCGGGGCGTGGCGCAGCTTGGTAGCGCGTCTGCTTTGGGAGCAGAAGGTCCCCGGTTCAAGTCCGGGCGCCCCGACCATATTTTAAAGGGTTTCCGAGCGATAGCCGATTTGAGTGTGCTCTTGTGCCTTCCTCGTGCCTTAAATCCACCTGGAAAATGGGAATCTGCATGGGGCTAGGGTGTCAAGTGCGGACTAGGTGTTGACACTTTATGACTCCCAACCGAACCCGGCGGCATTGGTTAGCTCGCGACCTTGGGGATGAACACCGACGCTGGCGTGCGTCCGCGCAAGCGGTACCCTTGATGAGGACGCTCCCAATTGTAGCACCGCAGGTACGCTTGCAGGTCCCGCTCCAACTGTCCCGTGCTCGTATAGTAGGTGCGCCGGAAGGCCACCCGCCACAGTGCGGTCAAAATCGTCCCTTGCAGCCGTTCGACGAACCCATTGGTCCAGGCGTGCCGCGGCTTGGTCCGCCGGTGCTCGATGCCCACGTCCCGGCACA
>DATEHM010000062.1:0-13958 GCA_035279545.1 bacterium
CCCGCCTCTTCATCGCCCGACTGCGGGGGCCGAAGCGGCCCTAGGCGCCATAACCGCCCGATGCGTGCCGCTCGCCGCGATCCCGCCCGGGTGGGACCGCGGCGAGCGGGAGTTCAGCCCGGCCGGCAGAACGACAGCAGGTCATCCGGCCGGGTGAGACGATGGTCGGGCGAGGCGGCGAGGAGTTGCGGGGCGTCCACGGTGCCCCAGAGCGCGGCCGCGGTCCCGGCCCCCGCCGCGTGGCCGGCGGCGATGTCCAGCGGGCTGTCGCCGACCATCAGCGACGTGGCGGTGGGGACGTCGAGGCGCGCGGCGGCGAGGCGGACCGACTCGGGATCCGGTTTGTGCCGGCGGACGTCCTCGTCCACGACCACGACCGGACACCACCGATTGAGGCGAAAGCTCGCCACCGACGCCATCGCCGTCGACCGCCGTTTAGAGGTCACGATCCCCATGGCAAAACCTGACTGCTTCAGCGTCTCCAGGAGGCCGGGGATCCCCGGGAACAGGCGGGCGTACCGATCGTGCAGCGCCAGGTAGCGACGGAGATAGTCCTGGGTGAGCAGCTCGTCGCGGTCGGGCGCAAGCACGTGGAACCGCTCGCGGATCGGGCGGCTCCACATGTCGAAGACCTCCGCGCGGGGGATCTCCCGATGCAGGTGCGCGCGGACCGTGGCTTGAAACGCCGCGAGAATGAGCTCGGCGCTGTCGAGCAGTGTGCCGTCGAGGTCGAAGAGGACCGCCCGGTAGCGCCGGGCCGGTCCTAGTTGGGAGTTGCCACCGCGAGGAACGCCGATGAGTTGACCCTGCGTCAACCGAGATGATACCATCGGGACGATTTGACGCGCAGTTTGCTTCTTCCTCTGGAGCGTCGCAATGGCCGTCGGCGTCGAGCGGATTCCCGTAGGCATCAGCGTGCCCAAGGCGTTCCCGCGCATGGCCCGCGTGCGTCAGCGGTTCCGCCGCTCCCGGGTCGAGGACATCCCGGCCGCCGTTCGCGCCGAACTGCGCCGTCTCGACCTCGGGTCCCGAATCCGTCCCGGCGCGCGGATCGCGGTGACCGCCGGAAGCCGCGGGATTCGCGACATCGTGCCGATCCTGCGCGCCTGCGTCGACGAAGTGCGGGCGGCGGGTGGAGACCCGCTGCTGGTGGCGGCGATGGGGAGCCACGGCGGGGGGACCGAGGAGGGGCAGCACCGGCTGCTCGCGCACCTGGGGATCACCGCGGAAGCGGTGGGGGCGCCGCTGAGCACCTCGATGGAGACGGTCGAATTGGGCCGCACGCCCCGTGGATTCGTCGCCTACTGCGACCGGGTGGCGGCGGCGTGCGACGGAATCCTCGCCGTGAACCGTATCAAGCCGCACACCGGATTCAGCCACCCCTTCGGCAGCGGCCTGATGAAGATGCTCGGCGTGGGGCTGGGCAAGGCGGCGGGCGCGGCGCAGATCCACCAGCAGGGCCCCGGGCAGAAGATGGCCGACGCCATCCGGGAGATCGCCCGGTGCGTGCTTGACACCGGGCGGGTGATGGGCGGGCTGGCGATCATCGAGAACGCGTACGACGAGACCGCCCGGGTGGTGGGGGTGTCGCCCCAGGCGATCCCGAAGGTTGAGGAGGAGCTCTTTCCCGAGGCGAGCGCCTCAATGCCGCACCTGCCGGTCGATCGGATGGATCTCCTGATCGTCGAGGAAGTCGGCAAGAACTTCAGCGGCACGGGCATGGACGTTAACGTGATCGGCCGCTGGCGAATCGCCGGGTTCGACGAGCCGGAGGCCCCGCACGCGGAGCGGATCGTCGCGTTGCGGCTGTCGGAGGCCTCCCAGGGCAACGCGCAGGGTATCGGGCTCGCCGACTTCACCACGCGGGCCGTCGTGGATCGGATCGATTTCGCCGCCACCTACCTGAACTGTATCGTCAGCACGTTCGTGCAGCGGGCGATGCTGCCCATGGTCATGGCCACCGAACGCGACGCGATCGCCGCCGCCCTCGGGAGCCTCGGCCTCCCCGATCCGCTCCAGGCCCGGATCGTGCGGATCCCGAACACGCTTCACCTCGAGGAGGTGTGGGTCTCGGAACGGCTGGTGCGAGAGCTGGACGGGCAGGCGCACGTCGCGGCCGTGGGCGCCCCGGAGCCCGTGCGCTTCGACGGCCGGGGGTGCCTCGCGTGACCGGGCAGTCGTCGTCGACGCCTCCGTGGGGATGGAGAGCGCAGCGGATGCGGGTGGCGGGCAAGCGGGAGGAGGCGGAGGGGTGAGGCAGGCCGAGGTCGGGGTGTTTGGCGGATCCGGGTTCTACTCGCTGCTCGAGGGGGCCCGCGAGATCAAAGTGGAGACGCCGTACGGCGAGGCGAGCGATATGGTCACGCTGGGCGAGATCGGGGGGCGGACGGTGGCCTTCCTCCCCCGGCACGGCCGAACCCACCGGCTGCCGCCGCACCGGATCAACTACCGGGCCAATGTCTGGGCGATGAAGTCCTTGGGCGTGGAATGGCTGTTTGGCCCCTGCGCCGCCGGCAGCCTGCAGCCGCATGTTCGCCCGGGCACGTTTGTGATCTGTGACCAGTTCGTCGACCGGACCTGGGGGAGGGCGGACACCTTCGCCGACGGCCCCGTCGTCACGCACCTCTCCGCGGCCGATCCGTACTGCCCGACCCTGCGGCCGCTGGCCGCCGAGGCGGCCAGCCATCTCGGGATCCCGGCGCACGATCGGGGCACCGTGGTCGTGATTCAGGGCCCCCGGTTCAGCACCCGCGCCGAGAGCCAGTGGTTCCGCACCCAGGGATGGGAAGTGATCAACATGACCAATTATCCGGAGTGCATCCTGGCGCGGGAACTGGAGATGTGCTACGTGAACATCTCGTTGATCACGGACTTCGATGTCGGGGTGGAGGGCGATGCCGCCGTCGCCCCGGTGACCCACGAGGCCGTGCTGCGCGTCTTCCAGGAGAACAACGAGCGGCTACGGCGCTTGTTGTTCGCGGCGATCGAGCGGTTGCCGCGCACGCGCACCTGTGCCTGCGCGACCGCGCTGGCGCACGCGCGCGTGGAGTAGGTGAGGGGAGGTGTCGGGAATGCGCAGCGGGACGGATCGGGCCGGGCGTGGGGCGGGAATCGCCGTCTTCTTGGTGGGCGCGCTGCTCCTCCTCGCGGTCTTCTATCTGGCCTACGGCGAATTGATCGCCACGGGGGCGCTCGCCACCGCACAGGCGGCGGCCCCGCCGACGGCGAACCTCGCATTGCTTGTGGCGACGAAGGGGTTGTTCCTGTTCATCATGGGGTTCGCGGCCTCGGCCATCGCCAACAAGGGGATCGGGCTGTTTCAGGCGGCGCACGGGGAGCCGGACCGGTGACGCCGGGCCGGCGCCTCGGGGGCGAGGGAAGGGCAGGGTACGTGGAGTTCAGGCCATCGAGTGTGGCGTCGTGGGTGACGCCGGGGAAGGTGCGCTGTGGAGCTTGAGATCGGCGTCCGGACCGTGGGCGAAGTGACGATCATCGACGTAGCGGGGGAGCTGGATCTGTATACCGTTCCCCGTCTGGATGAGGGGTTGCGCGCCGCCGCGGGGTCGCCTCGGCCGCTGTTCGTGGTGAACCTGGCGCGCGTCGCCTACATCGACAGCACCGCCCTCAAGGTCCTCACCGACCATCATCGGCGGGCGCGGGAGGCCGGTGGGGAGCTGGCCGTCATCGCGGCGCAACCGACGATCGCGAAGATCTTCCGCATCACCGGGTTGGACAAGGTCCTCTCCGTGGTGGCCTCGGAGCAGGAGGCCCTGGAGGTCGTGAGGGCGAGCCGCCCGGCGGAGTCCTGATCCTGCGTCGGCCCGATCACCTTTCGCGTGTCCCCACGAGCGGACGCGTTGCCGCCGTTTTCCGCCCGCACGGCACCGGCGGGACGGCCACCCACGCCGTCCGACGATCGCCGGGCCGCCTCGCTGAGGGGCCTTTGGGCATCACGGGGGCGCCCGAGAGGGGTTGAGGGTGAGAAAGAGGTTCCGGCTGGGGATCCGGGGCAAGATCGCGGCGGTGATCTTGATCTGCATGATCCCGGTCCTGATCCTCGGCATCTTGCTGTTTCAGTATCGGAACCAGGGCCGCCTGGAGCTCGTGAAGCGGGGCCATCGGGAGGCGGCGCAGGCGATGGCCTCGGACGTTCAGCTGTTCATCGCCGGCGCGGTCGAGACCGAGCGCACCGCGGGGGCGGCCGTGACGAGCCAGCCCTACCCGGTCCCGGGCATCATCCAGTTGTTCTCCGCGATCCGATTAAACAATCGCGCCCTCCTCTCGCTTACCCTCGTCGATCCTCACGGTCAGGTGATCGCCGAGAGCCCACCGAAGGCTTCGCCCCCGGCGCTGCTCGATCTCCCGGCGTTTGCGGCGTTGGGGGGGGAAAGGGATTGGACCGCCGGGCCGCCGACCCGCAGCGGCGGCCGGCCCACCCTCGAAGTCGGGACCACGATCCAGGACCGCGGTCATCTCACCGCGATCGTGATCGGGCGGCTGGATCTCGAGCGGCTGCGCACGGTCCTGCCGCGCACGCCCGGGCCGTTTGCCGACGGGATCATCGTGGATGGGGACGGTCGGACCATCATCGACCTTCGCCAGCCCGCTCGGGCCCCGGGGACGTTTCAGCAGGTCGGGGCGGTGCGGGAAGCGCTGGCCGGCCGCGAGGCGACGATCGACGCCATTGAGCTGGCGCGCACGCGGTACCTGGGGGCGGTCGCGCCGATCCCCGGGTTGGGGTGGGCGGCGATCGTGATCGAGCCGGAGTCGTCGGCGCTCGAGTCCGTGCGGCGGGCCGGTGCGCAGGAGCTGATCGCGGTGCTCACCGCCGTAGGGGTGGGCCTGTTCCTGGCCTGGGTCCTCGGTGCCGAGTTGAGCGCGCCGATCATCACCCTGGTGCGGGGGGCGCGGGCGATCGGGCGCGGGGATCTGGGGACCCGCGTGGCGGTGCGCCGCACCGACGAGCTCGGGGAGCTGGGGAGTGCGTTCAACGAGATGAGCGAGCGCATGGCGCGCAACGTGACCGAGATGAACGCGCTGCAGGCGGTCAGCGACGCCGCCTTATCGACGGTGCGGTTGGATGATCTGCTTCCGCCGCTGGTTCGGCAGGTGGTGGCGGCCCTCCACGCCGACGACGGGATGATCTGGTTTGTGGAGGAGGGGACCGGCGACCTCGTCCTGCCGGCGGGGTTCAAGGGAGAGGTGGCCGAGGCGGCCCGCCGGCTGGAGCGCGGCCGGGGGGTAGCGGGACGCGTGGCCGCGGATGCCCGCCCGTATGTCGTCTCGGACCCCACCCGCCTGACCGCGGTCGATCCAGACCTGCGGCGGGAGGGGGCGTACTCGACGGTGGCGGTGCCGCTGCGGGCCGGCGGTCGGGTGATCGGGGTGGTGCAGGTGTTCTCGAAGCGCCCCCGCGAGTTCACCCCGCACGAGGTCCGCCTGCTGGAGGCCTTCGCCGACCGGGTGGCGCTGGCGATCGACAACGCCAAGGCCTATGCGCGGGAGCACGAGATCGCCGAGATCATCCAGCAGACGCTCCTCCCCCCGCGACGGGTGGAGTTCCCCGGCCTCGTGGTGGCGGGACGATACCTGTCCAGCCGAGAGGTGGGGGGTGATTTCTACGCCGTGTTGCCCGTCGGCCGCGACCGCGTGGGGTTGGCGATCGCCGATGTGTCCGGGAAGGGAATTCCCGCCGCCACCCTGTCCGCGCGGGCACGATACCTCCTCGAGGCGTTTGCATCTGACGGGGGCCACCCGGAGCGGGTCCTCGCCCGGCTCAACCACACGCTCGCGGCCGATGCCGATCCTCGGTTCGTCAGTCTGTTCTACGGGGTGGTCGATCCGCGGGAGGGGACGTTGGTCTTCGCCAGCGCGGGACATCTCCCGCCACTTCTGCTGCGTGCCCGAGACGCCAGACCGGTGCTTCTGGAAGCGCCCGGGTTGCTGCTGGGGGTCCAGGCGGGCACGACCTACACGGCCGCGGAGACGCGTGTCGAACGGGGCGATCTGCTGGTTCTGTTCACCGATGGGATCACCGAGTCACGCAGCAGCAGCGGGGAGTTGTTCGGGGAAGAGCAGGTGTCGTCGCTGCTGCCGACCCTGCGGGATGCCCCGCCCGA
Organism: bacterium; assembly: GCA_035279545.1. GTDB lineage: Bacteria > Sysuimicrobiota > Sysuimicrobiia > Sysuimicrobiales > Segetimicrobiaceae > Segetimicrobium. The sequence goes on from DATEHM010000062.1 coordinate 6,120, forward strand.
TGAGGTCGTCGATCGGGTGATGGATAAGGTGGCGGGGTGGGGCGGCGCCAACCCCGCCGACGACCGAACGGTGGTGGCTGTCCGCATTTCCTGAGCCACGATGCCGTAGGGCCGCGAGCGACCGGCTTCGCCCGGAGTTCACGGGTTAGAGCGATAACCGGTCCCCCATCCCCTATTTGAATCGACGTTAAAATTGACGCTCCCGGGACGCCCATGTTATACTCTACTCGCTCAAGCAGAAGCCATCCGCTTCTCACCTCGGGGCGTCCGTGCGTGGGGTTGCCACCGGGGTTTCGGTTCGGGCACGATCCCGAGGGGATGGCGCATGTAGCCATCCCTTCATGTGTATACAAGGAGGCGGGGAACTCTATCGAGCGCGGAGTGCGCATCAACGACCGAATCCGGGCCCGGGAGGTCCGGCTGATCGGGGCCAACGGCGAGCAGCTCGGCGTGATGCCGATTGCGGAGGCCATGGCCAAGGCTGAAGAGGCCAACGTGGACCTCGTCGAGGTGGCCCCAACGGCCGCACCTCCGGTGTGCCGCATCATCGACTACGGCAAGTACAAGTACGAGCAGGCGAAGCGGGAACGGGAGGCACACAAAAAGTCCAAGACCTCCGAGCTGAAGGGGATGCGCCTGGGTCCCAAGATCGGCGAGCATGACCTCCAGGTGAAGACCCGCACCGTCAGCGGGTTTCTGAAGGACGGCGACAAGGTGCGGGTCTCGATGTGGTTTCGCGGTCGCGAGATGGCGCACCCGTACGTCGGAGAGCAGATCCTCCGTCGCATGGCGCTTCAACTGGCGGACGTGGCGGTGGTGGAGCGGCACCCGTTGATGGAGGGGCGCAACATGATCATGATTCTCGCTCCAAAGAAGAACTGAGGCGTAAGGGGAGCGGCGTGAGGAAGCTGAAGACTCATCAGGGAACGGCAAAGCGCATCCGGATCACCGGACGCAAGCGCCTCCTTCGGGGCCGGCAGTTGGGCGGGCATCTCATGGTGCACAAGAGCGCCAAGCGGAAGCGGTCTCTGCAGCAGGATCCCGCGGTGGAGCGCGTGGATCTCTCTCGGCTGGAACGCCTGCTTCCGTACCGCTAACGCCACGACCACGCGTCGTCTCGCGTCGGATTCATACCTCGCGTCGGGAGTGATCGTCGATGGCACGGGTCAAACGTGGGGTCACGGTTCGGCATCGGCACCACAAGGTGCTGAAGCTGGCCAAGGGGTACTGGGGTAAGAAGAGCCGTTGGTTCAAGCTCGCCAACCAGACCGTCGTCCGCGCCCTCGCTCAGGCCTACGCGCATCGGCGGGCCCGAAAGCGCGACTTCCGGCGGTTGTGGATCGCGCGGATCAACGCCGCGGCGAGGCTGCACGGCCTGTCATACAGCCGCCTCATCTTCGGGCTGCGCCGCGCGGGGATCGAGGTCAACCGTAAGGTCCTGGCCGATCTCGCGGTGCGGGACGCCCACGCGTTTTCGGCGCTGGTCAAGCAAGCCCAGCGGATCGAGTAGTTTTCGACGCCGCGATGGGGCTTCCCGGCGAGCCCTCCCCCCTCGGGGAGGGCTCGCATCGTTCGGGGCGGGGGGCGGACCCCGAGATCATCACCAGTCGCAAAAACCCACTGATCCAGGAACTCCGCGATCTGCTTCGATCCTCCAACCGGCGGAGCGCGCGGTGTGTGGTGGAGGGGCGGCGGGCCCTCGAGGGCGCCGCCGCCAACGGGGCGGAGATCCAGTTGGTGGTGCACACTCCGGACGCGGCCGCCGATCCTCAGCGCGCAGCCGTCCTGCAGCGGCTTCGCGCCGCCGGGATCCGCACGATCACGGTCTCCGCGTACGTCTTCGCGCCGCTCAGCGAGGTGGAATCCCCCCAGGGCGTGCTCGGGATCGCGCGCCGGCCTCGAGAGGCGACCGCGAGCCTGCTCGAGGACCCCCAGGCGCTGCTGGTGGTGCTCGACGGCCTCCAGGATCCGGGTAACGTCGGGACGATGCTGCGCACCGGGGCCGCCGTGGGAGCGGCGGGCGCCCTGATCGTGGGCGCGACGGCCGACCCGTTCGGGCCCAAGGCGATCCGGGCGTCTGCCGGCGCCGTGTTTGGCGTGCCAATGCTCTCGGTGGCGAGCGCCGAGGATTGCGGGGAAGCCCTCGTCGCGCATCGGGTCCGCATCCTGATCGCGGATCCGCGGGGGGATCGCCTCCACACCGACGTGTCGTTTGCCCGACCCCTCGCGCTCGTCTTCGGAGGCGAAGGGAAGGGGGCGGGGACGGCGTGGAGGCGGTACGGAACGACCGTCCGCCTGCCGATGGCCGGGGCGATGGAGTCGCTCAACGTCGCGGCGGCGGCGGCGGTCCTGCTCTATCGGATCCCCCAGCCATCCGCCCCCGGTGATCGCGCGGAGCGGTGATTCGTTGTCACGTTTTTCCGCCCTGTGCTATACTTGGGCCGACCTGCGGGGGCCAGGCGCGACGCGGTTCGCTCCTGGACCTCCAGCCGGCTCAGCGGCGTCACTTTGGCGGGGAGGAGTGGTGGCGAGGTGGAGATCACGTACACGCCCGAGACCTTCTGGCGGGTGTTTGAGGCCACCGGGTCCATCTGGGCATACCTCATCTACCGGCAATTCGTTGGACGGCATCACCACTGGGTGGTGCCGATCTTGAACTAACGCCCGGCACGTCGGGCGGAACCCGCATAGCACGTCGTGATGACGGAGAGGGTCCGGGGATCGCGGCGATCAGAGAGGGCCGGTCATCGACTGTGAGCCGGCCCGCGAAGCGCCCCGCCGACGTTCACTCCCGAGCGGTCCGCTGACTTCTGCCGATGCGGGGGAGCAGGCGGGCAGGGGACCTCCGGCCCGTACCCCGGAGATGAAGCGCCGCCTGCCTCGCCACGCGCGGGCGGAAAAAGGGTGGGACCGCGGAAGACGCACTTCCGTCCCTTGGGCGGAGGTGCGTTTGCATTGCTGGCCCCGCCAGCGGACGGAGTGACGGCGAGTCGGAGGAGGGGGCGGTGGACCTCAACGAGGTGCGGGCGACGCGAGATCAGGCCGAGCGGGAGGTCGGGCAGGCGCTCACGGCGGAGGCGCTGGAAGGGATCCGCGTGCGGTATCTTGGCCGGCAGGGGATCATCACCGCGGCCTTCCGGCGCCTGGCGACCGTTCCCCCGGCGGACCGCCCCGCGATGGGGGCCGCGCTCAACGATCTTAAGACGGCCGTGGAGGGGCTGCTGTCCTCCCGCGCCGAGGCGATGCCGCGCGAGTCCCAGGGGAGCCGCCTGGCCGCGGAGGCGATCGACATCACCCTCCCCGGCCGCCGGCCGCACATCGGGCGGACGCACATTCTCACCCGCACGATGGAGGAGATCGCCCAGATCTTCCTCGGGCTGGGGTTCGAGATCGTCGAGGGCCCCGATGTCGAGCACGACGAGGACAACTTCGAGCGCCTGAACATGCCGGCGTATCATCCCGCGCGGGACGCTCAGGATTCCTTCTACCTGGGGGGCGGGTGGCTGCTGCGGACGCACACCACCGTGGTCGACGTTCACGTCCTCGATACCCACCGCCCACCGATGCGCGCCCTGGCGTACGGCCGCTGCTACCGGCGGGACCCGGCCGACGCGAGCCATTCCCCGATGTTCCACCAGGCCGATGGGTTCCTGGTGGATCAAGGCGTCCGCTTCTCCGACCTCAAGGGGGTGCTCCTCAGCTTCGTCCGCGAGTTCTTCGGGACGCAGACCCGGGTGCGGTTTACGCCATCGTACTTTCCCTTCACCGAGCCGAGCGCGGAGATGGATATCGCCTGTCTCCTCTGCGGGGGGGAAGGGTGCGCGGTCTGCAAGCGGTCCGGATGGCTGGAAATCCTCGGATGCGGGATGTTCCACCCCCGCGTGCTGGAAATGGCGCATCTCGATCCCGAGCGGTACACCGCGTTTGCCTTCGGCATGGGCGTCGAGCGCCCGGCGATGCTTAAGCATCGGATCGATGATATCCGGCTGTTCTATGACAACGACCTGCGATTCCTGGAGCAGGTATAGGAGAGGCGATGCGCGTCTCCCTGGAGTGGCTGCGCGAGTTCGTACGGGTCGGCGCCTCCCTGGAGGTTCTCGTCGAACGGCTGGCCGGTCTCGGCTTCCCCGTCGAGCACGTGGAGCGGATGGGGGAGGACACCATCCTCGAGATCGAGCTGACGTCCAACCGGCCGGACTGCATGAGCGTGCGCGGGATCGCCCGGGAGGTCGGCCTGCTGGGGTATCGCCGGCTTCGGCCGCCGGCCCCGAAGCCGGTCGAGCGGCGCGATCCGTCGTCGGCGCGGATCGCCGTCAAGGTCGCCGCTCCGGATGGGTGCCCCCGGTTTACGGCGAGGGTGATCGAGGGGGTGCGGGTCGGCCCGTCCCCGGCGTGGGCCCAGCGGCGGTTGGAGGCCTCGGGGATCCGCGCCATCAACAACGTCGTGGACGTGACGAATTACGTGATGCTCGAACTCGGCCAGCCGATGCACGCGTTCGACTACGATCGAATCGCCGGGGGGCGCCTGGTGGTCCGTCGGGCCGAGCGGGGGGAGTCCCTGACGACGCTGGACGGGGTGACGCGCACGCTCGATTCCGAGATGCTGGTTGTCGCCGATGCCGAGCGCGTGGTGTCGCTCGCCGGCATCATCGGGGGCGGCGCCACGGAAATCGGCGCGCGGACCGGGACGGTGCTCTTGGAAGCGGCCTACTGGCACCCGCCGACGATCGGACGGACCGCGCGGCGCTTGGGGATTCGGACGGAGGCGTCGGCCCGGTTCGAGCGAGGGATGGACCCCGCCGCCCCCCCCCAGGCGCAGGATCGCGCCGCGGCCCTGCTCGGCGAGTGGTGCGGGGGGCGGATCCTCCGCGGGATGGTCGATGTCTACCCCAAGCCGCTCCGGCCGCGTGGGATCCGGCTGCGTCCCAAACGGGCCGCGGCCGTGCTCGGCGTTGAGATCCCCAAGGTCAAGATGACCCGCATCCTCCGCTCGCTCGGGTGCACGGTCACCGATGCCGCCACGCTGCGGGTCCGCCCGCCTTCGTTCCGTCCCGATCTGGTCCGCGAGGAAGATCTGATCGAAGAGGTGGCGCGGATCCACGGCTACGACCGCATCCCGCCGACGATGCCTCGCGGCGCATCGAGCGCGGGGACCGTCGCGCCGGCGCTGCGCGCCGATGCGCGCGTGCGGGAGACGTTGGCCCGATTGGGGCTGACCGAGGTGATGACGCTGACCCTCGTGCCCCCCCAGGCGGAGGCGCACGGCCGGGCCGTCCCCGTGGTGCTGCAGAACCCGCTCCTCACCGACCAGGCGGCGCTGCGCACCTCGCTGCTCCCGGGCCTCGCCAACGTGCTCGCGAGCAACGCGGCCCGGCGCGTGGAGGACGTCCAGGTCTTCGAACTCGGCCGGGTGTTTCGCGATGCCGGCCGAGACGCCCGCCCCCTCGAGCGCCGTGCCCTCGGCATCGCCATGATGGGGCGGTGGCGAACCGGCTGGAACATTCCCCCCGACCTGGCCACCGTCGACTTCTTCCATCTGAAGGGAGTCCTCGAGGCCCTCCTGCGGGAGGTGGGGGTGCGCGGCTGGGGGATGGAGGCGCCCCCGCCGCGGGATCCGCAGGCCGGCTCGGGGCCGCCGTGGTGGCATCCTGCCCGCGCGGCCATCCTCACGCTCGGCGGGAGCGCGATCGGCCGGTTCGGCGAGCTCCACGCAGATCCCAGCGCCGCCCGCCGGCTGCCGCATCGGGCGTATCTCGCGGAGGTGGATCTGGACGCGCTCCTCGCCGCGGCCGCGCCGCCCGGCACCTCCCCGAACCTCCCCCGGTACCCGGCGGTGGAACGGGACATCGCCGTGGTGTCCCCGTTGGGGACGCCCGCGGCCCAGGTGGAAGGCGCCATCCACGCTGCCGCCGGTCCGCTGCTCGAGGCGGTGGTGCTGTTCGACGTGTACACCGGCCCGCCCGTTCCCCCCGGCCATCGCAATCTCGCCTATCGGCTGCGGTTGCGGGCGCACGCCCGGACCCTCACCGCCGAGGAGGCGGAGGAGATCGTCCAGCGGGTCCGAATAGCCCTGCAGGAGCGGGTTGGCGTGCAGCTCCGCGAGTAGGTGTCTCGCGGGAGGATGACGCAGGAGGGATGGCCCGGACCATTAGCGTGAACTGGATCGACTGGGTCACCCTGGCGATCGTCCTCGTGTCGATTCTCCGCGGTACCCGCTACGGCATTCTGGCCGGGCTCTTCGATCTGCTCGCCCTGGTCGGGGCCTTCTTCACCGCCGCCGTCCTGTATCCGTCCGCCAGCCCCGCGCTGAACAAATCGCTGTATCTCCCCAGCGATTGGGGCGGGTTCCTGGCGTTCGTGGTGATCTGGCTGTGTATCTATATCGGGATCGGAATCATCATCCGGTTGGTGCACGGGGTGAAGACCCTCCCGCTCTCCGAGATGCTGGGGGGGGCGCTCGGGCTGGTGCGCGGGCTCGCGCTGGCGACGGCGTGCCTGGTCGTCATGCTGGCCGCGCCGTTTCATGGAGCGATCGACCCCGATGCGAAGCAGTCCCCGGTCGCCGGCCTCCTCCTGCGAGGCTACAACGCCGTGATGGTCACCGTCGTCCCGACCCTGCCCGTGCGCATCCCGCGGATCGGCCCCGGCGGCAACGCGTTTTAGGTGAGCGCGAAGAACCTCGAGATCGCCCGCATCTTCGCGCAGATCGCGGACCTCCTAGAGATCAAGGAGGAATCGGCGTTCCGCGTCAACGCCTATCGCAAGGCCAGCCGCGCGCTGGAGGGCCTGGGGGAGGACATCGAGGCCGTCGCCGCCCGAGGCGAGCTGCGGAAAATCGGCGGGATCGGCGAGAGCCTCGCCGAGAAGATCCGCGAATACCTGCAGTTCGGCACCATCGCCTACTTCGCTGAACTCCAGCAGGCCCTGCCGCCCGGGCTCTCCGAGCTGATGACGATCCCGGAGATCGGACCGAAGACGGCCCTGCTCCTCTTTCAACGCCTCGGGGTCGCCGACATCGACGCGCTGGAGCGGGCGGCCCGGGACGGCAAGGTGCGCGAGCTGCCGCGGCTGGGGGCGAAGATTGAACAGAACATCCTCGCCGGGATCGCCCGTCGGCGCCAGCAGACGTCCCGGCGGCCGATCGGCGCCGTCCTTCCGCAGGCACAGGCGGTGGTCGCGGCGCTCGCCGGCGTCGCGGGCGTGGAGGCGGTGAGCCTGGCGGGCAGCATTCGCCGGATGCGGGACACCATCGCCGATATCGACATCGTCGTGGCCACCCGGTCTGCGGAGGCCGTGATGGACGTGTTCGTCGGGCTGCCGCAGGTCAGCCGCGTGCTGTCCCGAGGGGCGACGCTGAGCAGCGCGATCCTGGGGGTGGCCGAAGTGCAGTGCGACGTCCGGGCCGTTGGGCCGGAGTCGTACGGCGCCGCGCTTCAATACTTTACGGGCAGCAAGGATCACAACGTGCACCTGCGGGAGATGGCGGTCCGCCGGGGCCTGAAGATCAACGAGTACGGCGTCTTCCGCGTCAAAGACGAGCGGCGGGTGGGGGGGAGGACCGAGGAGGAAGTCTACGGGGCGCTCAAACTGGCGTGGGTGCCCCCGGAGATTCGCGAAGCCCAGGGGGAGATCGACCTGGCGCGGCTCGGGGCGCTTCCGCGCCTCATCTCCCTCGCCGACGTTCGGGGGGATCTGCACATGCACACCACGTGGAGCGACGGGGACGACACCGCGGAGGCGATGGCCCGCGCCGCCAAGTCGCGCGGATACGAGTACATCGCCATCACCGACCATTCGCGATCGCTGAAATTTGCCGGCGGGGTCACCGTCGACGATCTC
>DATEHM010000063.1:0-45478 GCA_035279545.1 bacterium
CGTTGCCGAGCAAGGCCGCGCGTTGCAAGAGCGCCAAGCGATGACGGCGAACGCTGTCCTCGAGGGTCATACTGCTCCTCCTCCTCTCTCCGACACCCGCCAGGTATCGGTTGGAGGATTCGGAGGCTGGGTATGGCCCTCTTTCTCATGGTGGCCTCCATCAGTGCAAACACTACGTCCAAACAGGACATTCTAGGGGAGTCTCGCGGTTTCGCCACCCCAAACGGTGGTGCGGCGGCCGCCGCCAGGGCGGTTGGCGTCCCCGGCTACGCGGTGATCCCCAGCGACCGCCAGAGGTACAGCGCCCCGTAGCTTCGCCAGCCCTTCCATCGCTCGGCCAACGTGCGCAGGTCAGCTTCCTCCGGTCGTTCCGCGCAGCCCAGGGCCCGGTGTACGGCCACCATCAGCCCCAGGTCGCCCGCCGGGAAGACGTCCGCTCGGCCCAATCCGCGCATCGCCACGATCTCCGCGGTCCACCGGCCGACCCCGGGGATCTGCGTGAGCCTCTCGATGGCCTGCTCGTCGGTGAGCCCGTCAAAGGCTTCGGAACTTAGGGCCCCCCCGGCCGCGCGTTCGGCGACCTCCAGCACGTAGCGCACTTTCTGGCGGCTCAGGCCCAGGGCCCGCAGGAGGCGGGGGGCGGTGTCCCGCAGGCGTTGCGGCGGCGGGTACCCGAGATAGACGATCCCATCTTTGACCGCCCGGTCGCCCAGCGAGGCCATCAATCGGCGGCGGATCGATTCGGCCGACGCGACGCTGATCTGCTGCCCCAGCACCGCGATCAAGAGCGCCTCATAGAGGTCGGGCGTCCGAATCATCCGCAGCCCCGCGCAGCGCCGCAGGAGGGGGGCCATCAGGGGATCGCGGCGCATGATCTTGTAGCACCGCGCCAGATCGATGTCGAGGCTCCACACGTGGACCCCGAGTCGGCGCATGGCCTGTGCGAGAGGCCGGGGGACGGTGGGTTCGCCCGCGATCCCCACCCGCAGTCGGGTGTCGGCCCCGCTGAATGCAAACTCAACGACCCGGGCTCGTCCGCCCAGGCGGACCAGTCGCCGGAGGCGCCGCGGGCCGATGAAGTGGTACGGGGTTCGTAGTGATGAACTCCGAAGGAACGCCAGCGTGCGCGCGACGTTGAACCGGCTCGGGAGCAGGAGGGTGATCATGCCGACTCCCGGTTACACCGGCATCACGGCGGAGTCGATGGGGCGAATCCCCAAATACTCGTGGAACCCGCGCCGCCCGTGCCCCGTCGCCACCGTCTTGAACAAATCATATTTAATTGATATGTTAATGTCGGCGGGGCGCCGCGTCAAGTGCGAAAGAGGTTGGGGCGGGAGGCCGCCTCCGCGGCGGCGACAGGCGCCCCCCGGGGCTAGGCGCGAAGTGCGCTCAGATCCATACGCCGCTGGATGAAGTTGACGTAGACCTCTCCCCGCCGGAAGAAGGCGTTGTCGAGTGCCTCCTGGTGAAATGGAATCGTCGTCGGCACGCCCTCGATCTCAAACTCCCGGAGCGCGCGCTGCATCCGCGCGACCGCCTCGTCGCGATCTTGCCCCCACGCGATGACTTTGGCGATCAGGGAGTCGTAGTGCGGGGGTATGGCGTAGCCGGCGAAGGCGTGAGTATCCACTCGGATCCCCGGGCCCCCGGGGGGAACGAACACCGTGATCGAGCCGGGGGCGGGGAGGAAGTCGCGGCCCGGATCCTCGGCGTTCACCCGGCACTCGATCGCATGTCCGCGCGGCTCGCCCTCGCGCGGGGCGGTCATCCGCTCTCCCGCGGCGATTCGGATCTGCTCTTTGACAAGGTCCACACCGGTGACCATCTCGGTCACTCCGTGCTCGACTTGGATACGGGTGTTCATCTCCACGAAGTAGAAGCGCTCCGACTGATCCACGAGAAACTCGACCGTGCCCGCGTTCGTGTACGAAACGGCCTCCGCCACCCGTACGGCCGCGCGGCTGAGGGCTCGTCGGAGCCTGGGGGTGATCCCGACGGCCGGCGTCTCTTCGATGAGCTTCTGATGGCGGCGCTGCACCGAACAGTCGCGCTCTCCGAGGGTGGCAATCGTGCCCCGGGCATCCGCGAGGATCTGGATCTCGATATGGCGCGGCTCCTCGAGGTATTTCTCAATGTAGACTTCGGCGTTGCCGAAGGCGGCCTCGGCCTCGCGCTGGGCCCCGGTGATGGCGCCGCGAAGATCCTCCCGGTTCTGAACCAGGCGCATCCCCCGGCCGCCCCCGCCGCCGGCGGCTTTGACAATCAGGGGGTAGCCGATGCCCCGGGCGACCGCGATCGCCGCGGCCTCGTCGTGGACCGGGCCGTCGCTGCCCGGCACGATGGGGACGCCCGCCTTGCGCATCATCTCCCGGGCCGCCGACTTGTTTCCCATCTTTGCGATGGCTTCCGGCGAAGGGCCGATGAACGTCATCCGGCAATCGCGGCAGATCTCGGCGAAGTGGGGGTTCTCGGCTAGAAATCCGTACCCCGGGTGGATCGCGTCGACCCCCAGCAACTCCGCCGTGCTGATGATGCTGGGGATGTTGAGGTAGCTGTCCCGCGCCGGGGCGGGGCCGATGCAAAACGCCTCGTCGGCGATCCGCACGGGCAGGGAAGCGCGATCCGCCTCGGAGTACACTGCGACGGTCCGCAGCCCGAGTTCGCGGCAGGCGCGGATGATCCGGAGTGCGATCTCCCCCCGGTTGGCGATGAGAACTTTCGAGAACATCGTCAGGCTGCGGGATCGACGAGGAACAGCGGCTGCCCGTATTCAACGGGGGCGCCGCTCTCGACCAGGATCCGGACGATGCGCCCGTCCACATCGCTCGGGATTTCATTGAAGAGTTTCATCGCTTCGAGAATGCAGACGGTCTGGCCGATGTGGACCTCGTCCCCCTCGCTGACAAACGGTGCGGCGTCGGGCTTGGCGGATCGGTAAAAGGTCCCGACCATAGGGGCGGCGATTGGGACGAGGCGGATCTCCGGGTCGTCGGCCGCCGCGGCCGCCGCGGGGGGGGTGAGGTCCACGGCGATCCGGCCGGCCGAGTTCCGGTGGGCTTTCTTGATTCGGACCTTGACATGGGGGGCGTCAACGTCGAGTTCGGTGATATCGGCCTCGGTCGCAAGTTGGATCAACGCCCGAATTTCGTCGAGATCAAGTCGGCCCTCGTGGCCCATGCGTTTGCCCCTCCCCACTTTTGCGCTTCCCGATCCGCGGTGCTGCCCGTGCGGCTCACCCGGGTGGCGACGCCCGCGGTTGTGACAAGTCCTTGAGGCGACCGATGCGACGGTACTTTTCGTATCTGGCAGCAAGCAGCTCCTCCGTCGATCGACCGGCGAGGGCCGCCAGGTGCCGGCATATGGCGGTGACGACTGCGGCGATAGTCTGGTCGGGATGGCGGTGTGCCCCCCCGAGGGGCTCGGGGACGACCTCGTCGACGATGCCAAACCCGAGCAGGTCCCGTGCCGTCAGGCGAAGCGCGCGGGCAGCCTCGCGGCCGCGCGACCCGTCTCGCCACAAGATCGCCGCGCATCCCTCCGGTGAGATCACCGAGTAGATCGCCTTGTCCAGCATGAGCACCACGTCGCCCACCCCGATGGCCAGGGCGCCCCCGCTTCCGCCCTCGCCGGTCACCACCGTGACGATCGGGGTGCGGAGCCTCGCCATACCCACAAGCCCGCTGGCGATCGCCTCGCTCTGACCCCGCTCCTCCGCTTCCTTCCCGGGGGAGGCCCCCTGAGTGTCGATCAGCGTCACGACCGGAGCCTTGAGTTTCTCCGCGAGTCGCATGATGCGAAGTGCCTTCCGGTACCCCTCCGGATTCGGGCTTCCGAAGTTGCGCGCGATATTCTCGCGGGTGTCGCGTCCCTTGGCGTGCCCGACCACCGCCGCCGGGCGGCCGTCGATCAGGCCCAGCCCCCCGATGATCGCGGGATCGTCGCGAAACCCCCGGTCGCCGTGAAGTTCGATGAAATCGGTTGTGAGCCCGGCAACGTAGTCGCCGATCTTAGGCCGGCCGGGGTGCCGGGCCAGCTGAACCGTTTGCCAAGGGGTGGGATCGCGGGCAATCGCGTCGCGCAGGGCCTCGGCCCGTTCCTCAAGCGCCGTGATCTGGCGCCCGAGGTCCATTCCTTTGTCGGCCGCGCTGATGCGCTTAAGCTCGTCGATCTCGCGCTCGGTCTTCTCGAGCTCCCGCTCCAACCGCCCGGCAGCGTCGTCGCCCCGCGTTCCGGGAACGCCTCTGAGCTCAGATGGGATGGCCATCGGTTGGGGAGACGGGGTGGGGGGATGTGGGGGAGGCCGGGTCGGTACCCTCGGCCACGGTGGGGGCGCCGCACAGCCGGAGGAGGCGCCCCAGCGTGGCTCGGAGGTCTCCCCTCGGCACGATCGCGTCGAGGAACCCATGCTCGAGGACGAACTCCGCGGTTTGGAAACCTTCAGGCAACTTCTGACGGATGGTCTGCTCGATCACGCGGCGCCCGGCGAACCCGATCAGCGCGGCGGGCTCGGCCAGGATGATGTCGCCTTGAAGCGCGAAGCTTGCAGCCACCCCTCCGGTGGTCGGGTCACAGAGCACGGAGATGAACATGATCCCCAGATCGCTCAGCCGCCCCACGGCAACGCTGGTCTTCGCCAGCTGTAGGAGGGAAAGGGCCCCTTCCTGCATGCGCGCTCCCCCGGACGCGGCGAAGAGGACCAGCGGCCAGCGCCGCGCGGCCGCCCGCTCGGTGCTCCGCGCCACCTTCTCCCCGACGACCGCCCCCATGCTGCCGCCGAGGAACCCGAACTCCATTGCGCCCACGACGGTGCGGCGCCCCTCGATCGTGCCGGTCCCGGTGAGGATCGCTTCCGGCACGCCGGTGCGCCGTTGGGCTTCCTCGATCCGGACCGGATAGGGTTTCTCGTCGACAAATTCCAAGGGATCCTCGGGGACAAGGCCCTCGTCGAATTCCTCGAACGACCCCTCGTCCACGACCATCGCCAGACGGTCTGCGGCGGACAGCCGGTGGTGGTAGTTGCATCGGGGGCAGACCCGGAGGTTTCGTTCCAGCTCTTTGCGGTAGACGAGAGCGGCGCACCGGGGACATTTGATCCAGAGCCCGGCTGGAACCTCCCGGCGTTCGCTGGGGGCGTACTTCGGACGCCTGATCCAGTTCAGCACCGAAAGGCGCTCCATTCCCGGGAACCGGAGGGATTCAAATTGCCTCGATTATACCGTAGGACTCGCAATCGCGGCAAACGGAAGGCCGGATGGGTAGTGTACAGTGCTGTGTGTAAAAGGCAGGGCTCCCATGAGAGAGGGCGTATCCCCAACCCTAACTAGTGCCACCCAAGTCAAAGGGAGGGATACGCCCATGGCCAGTGTACGACCACTGACCGATCTTACCGTAGCCGATCTGTGGAAGGAGGTCAAGGATCCGGACACCCTGTGGGGCGACGTCTCGCAGCAAACGCTGCGGACGGTCAAGCTGCTCTTGGAGAACCGCATGCACGATGAACTGCACGACTATCTCCATGCCGGCCGCTATGTCCGTGAGCATGGCCGCGTCGGCTACCGGAATGGGGCCTATCGCCGGCATCTCACGACCACCTGGGGGACCATTCCAGATCTCCAGGTCCCCCGGGCGCGGGACGCAGGCTTCCGGCCCTCCGTGCTGGCGCGCTACCAACAGCGCACGGAGTCCGTGAATCGCCTCGTCCGCGCCGTCTTCCTTGGCGGGCTCAGTACTCGCCGCGTCGGGCCGACCCTCGCCCCGCTCCTGGGCGACACGGTCAGTCCCGCCACCGTGTCGAAGATCACCCAGGCCCTCGATCAGGCCGTGGCGGCCTTTCATGCCCGCCGCCTCGCCGATCACTACCGCTACCTCTTCCTCGACGCGGTCACGCTCCGCGTCAAAACGCCGGAGGGCACCCGCCGACGCCACGCCCTGGTCGCGTATGGCCTCACCGCCACCGGCCAGCGCGACCTGCTCGACTACCGGCTCGTCCGGCAAGAATGCCAGACGACCTGGGAGCCCTTCCTCATTAATCTCGCCTGCCGTGGCCTCACCGGCGCGGCGCTGCGCTTGATCACCACCGATGGGCATTCGGGCCTCCACGCCGCCCTCGAACTTGTCTATCCCCAGGTCCCCCGCCAGGCCTGCTGGGTCCATGTCCTCCGCAACGTCGCCCAGCGGCTTCGCGTGCACGATCGCGAGCGCTGTTTGGCCATGGCCCGCCGCATCTATCACGCCCCCACCCGGCCCGCCGCCGAGCGCGCGCTGCAGCAGTGGGTCCGGGCCTGGCAGCCCACCGCCCCCACCGCGGTGGCGTGTGTCCTGCGCGACTGGGAAGCGCTGCTGGCCTTCTACACGGTCGCCGCGCACGATTGGCGCCGCGTCCGAACCACCAACGCGATTGAACGGGCCTTTCGCGAAGTCCGCCGTCGCACCCGCCCCATGTCTTGCTTCACTAACACCCGAAGCTGCGATCGCATCATGTTTGCCGTGATCTGGGCTTTCAACCAGCATGCAGCGGGACGCCCTCTCTCGTGGGAAACTACACAAAACCCTTGACACTACCGCCGGAATGTGCGGCGTGAAACCGGTCGGCCGGGCGAGGATGTTATAATTAGGAGAGGTTAACAAAGGAGGGGTAGGCATGGTTACGCAATCACCCGGAACACCCCCGAGGCGTGCCGGCTACCCCGTGGCGGCGATGGCCATCATCGTCGTCACGGTCGTTGGGGCCCTGCTCGGGGGAGTCGTCCTTCCTCAGTATCTGAATCTTCACCCGGTCTTTTCCGCCACATCCGTTGCGCCCGTTGCCCCCCCGGTTACGGCGGCGGCCCCCGCCCCGTCGGGTCCCGGTGGGCCAATCCGCGTCGTCCCCGAAGAGTCGGTCGTCGTCAGCGTGGTAAAGCAGGTGCGGCCGGCAGTGGTCAACATTGACACGGAGTCGCAGGTTCAGACGGTCTTCGGGCTCTTCCCCCAGCAGGGGGCCGGGTCCGGCGTGATCGTTCGACCGGACGGGTATATCCTCACCAATAACCACGTAGTGCAGGGAGCCACAACCATCAAGGTCACGCTGCTCGGTGGGAAGACCCTGGCCGGGAAACTCATCGGCCGCGACCCGCTTGCCGATCTGGCCGTGGTCAAGGTCGATGCGAAGGAGCCCCTACCGTCGGTCCGGCTTGGAGACAGCCGGAATCTCCAAGTGGGCCAGCTGGCGATCGCGATCGGCAACCCGTTCGGCCTGGGGAGCACCGTCACCACCGGGGTGGTGAGCGCCCTGAACCGCAACATCGAGCTGCCGAACCTCATTGTCGAGAACCTAATCCAGACTTCGGCCGCGATCAACCCGGGGAATAGTGGTGGCGCATTGGTGGACAGTTCGGGCAGTGTCATCGGCGTCAATACCGCGATCATCCCGAACGCCCAGGGGATCGGATTTGCGATCCCGAGCGATGTGGCCCGTGGCGAGATGGAACAACTCATCGCGAACGGCCGCGTGATTCGACCTTGGGTCGGGGTCATCTTCGGCGGTGAGGTGGATGCGCAGACCGCCAAAGCCTACAACCTGGGGACCACCTACGGGGTGATCGTTCGGGAGCTTGAGCCGAACGCCCCGGCCGCCAAAGCGGGGGTGCAGCCGGGCGACATCATCACCGCCGTGAATGGGGACCGGATCGACAACTGGAATACCTTCGTTCACGATATCGTCGACAAGAAGATCGGGGAGACGATTACGCTGACCGTCGTCCGCGACAGCCAGTCCCGGAACCTCCACGTAACACTGGCCGAGCGGCCGGCGGAGCCCCGCTGATATGGCGGGCCCCATGGAGCGCACGCTCGCTCTCGACATTGTCAAAGTGACGGAGGCCGCGGCGATCGCCGCGGCCCGTCACATGGGAGAAGGAACGGTCGAGCAGGCGGAGAAGGCGGCGGTGACCGCGATGCGGGCCGCGCTTGGCGAACTGTCGATCCAGGGGCGTATCGTGATCGGCGAGGGGGAGCAGGATGAGGCCCCCATGCTGTACATCGGCGAAGAGGTGGGGCGCGGCGACGGATTTGCGGTGGACGCGGCGGTGGATCCCGTTGAGGGGACGAACCTCGTCGCGAAAGGCCTGCCCAACGCCATCGCGATTGTGGCGGTGACGGAGAAGGGCGGGATCCTCCACGCTCCCGACATCTATATGGAAAAGCTCGTCGTCCCGCCGCAGGCGGCGGGGAAGGTGGATCTGCGGTGGTCCCCCGAGCGCAACCTCGAAGTGCTCGCGGAGGCGTTGGGCCGCCGAGTCAGCGACATCACGGTGGTGATCCTGGATCGGCCGCGGCATGCTGATCTCATCGCCGCCGTTCGTCGGGCGGGAGCCAGGATCAAGTTGATCTCCGACGGGGATGTCGCGCCGGCAATCTCCGCCGCGGTCTCCGGCCCGGGCGTGCACGCCGTTATGGGCATTGGCGGGGCGCCGGAGGGCGTGCTCACCGCGGCCGCGCTTCGGTGCCTGGGAGGAGAGATCCAGGGGCGGTTCTGGTATCGAAACGACGCGGAGCGTCAGGTCGCACGGGAGATGGGCATTAGTGATCCAGACCGGATCTTTCGGACCGAGGATTTGGTGCGGGGCAAGGACCTGGTGTTTGCCGCAACCGGCATCACGGACGGCGATCTCTTCCGCGGCGTGCGGTTGTTCGGGGGAGGCGTGCGCACACATTCCCTAGTGATGACATCGGCGGCGCACCAGATCCGGTTTGTCGACGCGATCCACATCCAGGATATGTCACGGGCCGGATTCATCAGACTCTAGACGTGCTCACCCACGATCTCCAAGGGCTGATCGCCCAGGCCGTTCGGCAAGCCATCGCCGCGGGCGATCTTCCCTCCTCCGCGCCAGCGGAGCTGCCCCCGTTTGAGGTCGAACTCCCCCGGGATCCCCGGCACGGAGATTTTGCGGCCAACGTCGCGCTCGTGCTCGCGCGCACGCTCGGCCGCTCCCCGCGAGATGTCGGGGCGGCAATCCTCCGACACCTCCCCGTCCCCTCGGGGATCGTGAGCAAGGCCGAACTCGCCGGCCCAGGGTTCCTCAACCTGTCGTTGGCACCCGCCTTCCTCCACCGATGGATCCGTCGCGTCCACGCCGACGATCGCGGATTCGGTCGAACGGATATCGGCGGGGGCCGCCGCGTCCTGGTCGAGTATGTGAGCGCCAATCCTACGGGCCCCCTGACGGTGGGGTCGGGCCGGAACGGCGCGGTCGGAGAGACGGTCGCGCGGCTCCTGGAAGCGTTGGGCTACCGGGTTTCCCGCGAGTACTATGTGAACGACTACGGGAACCAGGTCGAACTTCTCGCCCGCTCCGTGGAGGCCCGATACCTGGAAGCGCTCGGCCGTCCCGCGGCTTTCCCCGAGGATGGGTACCGCGGCGCCTACGTCGCCGAGATCGGCCGCCAGATCGCCGCCGCGCAGGGCGCCGCCGTGGCCGACCTGGACCCGGTCACACGGGTGGCCCGGATCCAGGAGATCGCGCTTGCCGCGATGCTGAGCGATATTCGGACGACCCTCGAGGTCTTCGGAGTGACGTTCGACACCTGGTTCAGCGAGCGGACCCTGCACGACAGCGGCGCGGTGGAGCAGGTTCTGGACGAGTTGCGCCGCCGCGGCGTCGTCTACGAACAAGACGGCGCCCTCTGGTTTCGCGCCACGCAGTTCGGAGACGACAAAGACCGGGTGATGATTCGAGCCGACGGCCGGCCGACCTACTTTGCCGCCGACATCCCCTACCACCTCGACAAGTACGCCCGCGGATTCGAGCACCTGATCGACGTCTTCGGCATCGACCACATCGGAGACGTCGCCCGGGTGCGGGGAGGGCTCGAGGCGCTCGGGAAGGACCCCTCGTCGCTCGAGGTTCTGCTCTACCAACACGTCCGCCTGCGCAACGAGGGCGAGGTGGTACGGATGAGCAAGCGCAGTGGGGAGTTCATCACGCTCCGGGATCTCCTTGACGCCGTGGGGCGTGACGCCGCCCGATTCTTCTTCACCATGACGAGCCCGAGTGCGCCGATGGACTTCGATTTCGCGCTGGCGCAGCGAACATCCGCGGACAATCCCGTTTACTACGTCCACTACGCGCACGCCAGAATCTGCAGCATCCTCCGGGAGGCCGAACGGGTCGGCATCGGCCTACCGCGGGCTGAGGAGACCGACTTGCACCTGCTCACCGCCCCTGAGGAGTGGGTGCTGGCCAAGCGCGTAGTCATGCTCCCGGAAGTTGTGTACGCCGCGGGGACCCGGCGGGAGCCGCAGCGGCTCTGCGCTTACGCGCGGGAATTGGCGGAGGCATTTCACGCCTTCTACACGCAGTGCCGGGTGCTGACGGAGGATCCGCGGCTGTCGGCGGCGCGCCTCGTCCTCGTCGATGCGGCGCGACGGGGTCTGCGGAACACCCTGGATCTCATCGGCGTCGTCCCGGTGGAGCGGATGTAGGAGGCTTCGGCCCGCCGCGGAGGCGTTTCGGATTAGGAGTGGCTCGCGCGGTTGTTGCCGTGCGCGAGCCGGTATGGTATAAATTAGGAGGCGCACCCTGCACGGTCTTCAATGCTTTCCCGCCCCTTTTCGAGTCAGCAAAAACGATATCCCGGACGGGATAGGGAGGAAAATAGGCCGCTACGGCGAATACGGCCGACGAAAGTTTTATGGTATGTCTTGCCGCCTGTCCGATGCCCGTTCCGCCACACGCCGGTTCCCGCAGGCGGCGCGGCATCTGAGCCAGTGGACGGGGCCCCGCGAGCAGTCGGTTTCCCTCACTTCCTCTCGTCGGTGACGTCCTCTCGCGACTTCCTAATTGAGACCCAAGTGACGCGAAGGATTGCGGCGAGGGGAAATCGGGACCGCACCCGGCGTACTAACGCCAGCGCGTCGAGGGGCGCGGGGCGCCTGGAGAAGCTGAAATTGGGGTATCTGAAACATGGGCGGGGAGGGTGTGCAATGATCTGTCGGACTCACGCTGTCGCCGCGCTGGCGCTCGCCGCCGCGGTGGGCGTTGCCGTCATGCCGGCTTCGGCCGCGCTGTTCTCGGACATTCAGGGTGATCCCAATCAACGAGGGATCGAGAAACTGTCGGTGGCGGGGGTGCTCCGCGGATTCCCCGACGGGACGTACAAGCCCGGCCAGCCGATTACCCGACTCGCGGCGGTGGAGGCGCTCGCCGCGGGGCTCGACATCAAGGGGACCGGGGCGATCCCGAACTACAAGGATATCGCTGAGATCCCCGAGGAGGTGCGGCCGGCGATCGCGGCGTTGCTCAATACCGGCGCGGTCTCGCAGCAAAAGGCTGAGGTGCGGAAGGGCGATGTCCTGTACTCGCTCGAGACCGACAAGGCGGTGTACGGGACCGAAGATGCCGTCGACCTGACGTTCAAAGTCACGAATACGGGCAAACAGGACATCAAATTCATATACCCCACAACCCAGCAGTATGATTTCATCGTCAAGCGCGGGACCACGGAGGTAGCCCGGTGGTCGCTCGGGCAGACGTTCGTTCAGGGAGATCTTGACCTCGTCCTGGCATCCGGGAAATCGTTTGTCCACGAAACCCGGTGGCTCCAGAAGGACCAAGACAACAAGTACGTTCCCCCGGGACCGTACGAGATCACGGGGGTGTCGCCGGCGAAAGACGACTCCGTGACGGTGACCCTCCAATTTCAAAAGGGGTTGCTCGCGACGTTTCCGGACAACACCTTCCGCCCCAATTCGCAGGTGAGCCGCGCGGAGTTCGCGGCGCTGCTCGTCAGAGCTTTGGGCCGGCAGGGGGAGGCGACCCAAAAATCCTCCGCGCCGTTGTCCATCAAGGATGCGGCGGATGTTCCGCCGACCCTGCACGGATACGTCGCGGTGGCGATCGATTCGGGGATCATGCCGCCTGCCGCGGACGGGAACTTCCACCCGAATGCCCCGACGACGCGAGGCGAATCCGCGGGGGCGATCGCGGCGGTCATGGGCGCGCTGAACAAGTTCAACTACGTGAAGGGGAAGCTGGTGCGGGTTGGGTCGACCGACATCACCGTGAGCATCGAGACTCAGGCGGTGCAGAGCTACGCGTTAACGCCTCAGGTGGCCGTCTACCGGAACAACAAAGCCGTGGCCCCGGGTGATCTCAAGCCCAACGATCAGGTATTGATGCTGCTCACCGGCCCCCGTGGGCGGGCGGGTTATATCGAAGCCACTGGGCAGTGAGCGCCGGGCGGGTGTCTGGAGTTCGGACGCCGCGCCTTGTGATGGCATGGGACTGCGTGGAGGTGGCACGGCGTGGCGATCGCAGAACTTGAAATCAAGAGTCTAAACGAGCTTCAGGATCTTGCCAAAGATCTCAGTATTCCCAACTTTCGTCGCTACCGCAAACAGGAGTTGATCATGAAGATCTTGCAGGCGCAGACCGAGCAAAGCGGGCTGATGTTTCGTTCGGGGATCCTGGAGGTCATGCAGGAGGGATACGGGTTCCTCCGCACGAGCGGCTACCTCCCCGGTCAGGAAGACATCTATGTTTCTCCCTCGCAGATCAAGCGGTTCGGGCTTCGAGTGGGGGATGAAGTTCTGGGACAGGTCCGTGCGCCGAAGGACAATGAGAAGTACTACGCGCTGCTGCGGGTCGAGGCGGTGAACGGGCTCGACCCCGAACAGGCTCGGTCACGACCGGACTTCGAGAAACTCACGCCGGTGTTTCCGCAAGAGCGCCTCAAGCTGGAACTGCCCCAGAGTGACCTGACCGTTCGCATCGTGGACCTGTTCGCGCCGATCGGCAAGGGCCAGCGCGCCATGATCGTGTCCCCGCCCAAGGCCGGAAAGACCATGCTCTTGAAGAAGATCGGGCAGAGCATCGTGCAAAATCACCAGGAGATTTACCTGATGGTGCTCCTCTTGGACGAGCGACCCGAGGAGGTGACCGACATGCGTCGGTCGGTGGAGGCCGAAGTGGTGGCCTCGACCTTTGATCGGCCGCCCGAGGAGCACGTGCAGGTGGCGGATCTGGTGCTCGAGCGCGCAAAGCGGCTTGTGGAGGGCGCGCGGGACGTCGTCGTCCTGCTCGACAGCCTCACCCGGTTTTCCCGCGCCAACAACCTGGTCATTCCCCCGAGCGGCCGAACGCTCTCGGGCGGCCTTGACCCTGCGGCACTTCACCGGCCCAAGCGCTTTTTTGGGGCCGCGCGCAAGATCGAGGAAGGCGGGAGCATCACCATCATCGCTACGGCGTTGATCGATACCGGAAGCCGCATGGACGATGTCATCTACGAAGAATTCAAGGGCACCGGCAACATGGAGCTCCATCTTAACCGCAAGTTGCAGGAGCGCAGAACGTTCCCGGCGATCGACATCAAGCTCTCCGGGACGCGGCGCGAGGAGTTGTTGCTGAACGAGGAGGAGCTTCGGAAGGTCTGGGTGCTCCGGAAGAGCCTGGAGACGCTCGATACCGTCGCGATGACCGAGTTGATCCTCGACCGCCTCCGCAAGACACCCAATAACCAGGCGTTCCTTCGGTCGATCATTAAGAATAGCGAAAACGACGCATAGCCGACCGGTTCACCTCCGCGCTACCGGAGCGACCCGACGTTCCCCAACGATCGCCCTTCGCGACGGTCCGTTGGGGAACATACGTCCGTATCTACATTGTTCACGGAAAAATTCTCCGGAGTTGCAGGAATTCTCTTCCACGGGCGAAAACAAATGGCTGGTCCTCGCAATAATTTGGCATACATCACAGCTGGTGCTTCGGATCGCAGGCGTGCACGGGCCGCTCGAGTAGTCCAGAACTCCTAAACAATTTCAGTTCAACTGTCCTTCAGGAGGCCTGCATGGCTGATCGCGCCCAGCTGGTGGTGGCAGGTTTGCTGTTATCCCTTGCCCTCGCGGCCGTCCCTCTGGCCGTCCCTCTCGAATTCGCCAAGGCCGATCCCGGAAAGCCTGCCGCTCCTGCGGCGTCGGTGCCGGTCGTGCATCTGCGGTCGGGCGATCTCTCGCTCTCGTTGGCCCAGGCGCCCGCGCCCGCCACGGAGAGCGCCCGATCCCACACCGTGACCCCGGGCGAGACGCCCTGGGGGATCTCGCGGAGTACGGGCGTTGACGTCGACGTACTTCTGGCGGCGAATCGGCTCAGGCGCGGGGCGCTGCTGCATGCCGGTCAGACCCTCGTGATCCCGTCCCCGGAGACCGCCGCGGCAAGTGCAAGCGTGGCGCCGGCCACACACACCGTGGCTGCGGGCGAAACGCTTTGGAGGATTTCCCATAACGCCGGGGTCCGCGTGGAGACCTTGGCGGATGTTAACCACCTGCCGCTCGAGGCGGTGTTGCGTCCCGGGGAGGTGCTTGTCGTTCCGGCGTCGGATGGTTCGACCCCCCGCTCGACGGCGTCGCGGCGGATGGCCTCCATGCGGGAGCGGGTTTCCGCAACGTTCGTCCCCTCTGTCCCGGTCCGCATCGGCGTGCCGGAGGCTGATGAGGCGATGGTCCAGCCGACGCAAGGGATGATCACCTCGCGGTTCGGCTGGCGGGTTCACCCCATCTTCGGCACGCGGGAGTTTCACACCGGCATCGACATCGCTAACCGGCTCGGGACGCCGGTCCGCGCCGCGCGCGGCGGGATCGTGCATTTCGTAGGGTGGATGGTGGGGTACGGCCGGATGGTCGTTGTCGACCACGGGAACGGGTTGGAGACGACCTACTCGCACCTCTCGTCGGTGCTTGTATCGCTCGGAGAGCGGGTCGCCATGGGGCAGCTCATGGGACGGATCGGTAACACCGGGTGGAGTACCGGCCCGCATCTGCTCTTTGAAGTTCGGCGCAACGGCGTCCCCCAAGATCCAACGCGGTTCGTGCGGCCGGGCGAACCCCCGGTCGTGGCGGTGACAACGCCCGCAGCTGCGACGGTCGAGCACCCGCACCCGTAGCTGAATTCATCGGAATACCCTCCCGGCACCGTCGAGCGGTCCGGGAGGGAGTAAGCGTTTGCGCGAACATCGATGGGTGTGGTATAATTTCGCCTGTTGCAACCGCCCCGACGCCAACGGAACGCCCCGGCGTTGGGATCGAGGTGGGCTTCCCGATGAAAAAGGGCATTCATCCCAACTACAAGCAGACCACGGTCACCTGCGCTTGCGGGGAGACATTCGTGACGGGGTCGACCCGCGAGAACATTCGGGTGGAGATCTGCTCGAAGTGTCATCCCTTCTACACCGGCCAGCGCAAGTTCGTCGACTCCGAGGGCCGCGTGCAGAAGTTTGCGAAGAAGTACGGCATCCAGATCTGACGCCGCGGCCCTGCGGCCGACCAGAACTTACCCCGCCAGCCTGCGCCTGTGTCGTCATTGCCCCTGGCCGATGGTTCCGGATTCCCGTGCTCCGGGGACGCCGCCCCCTACGAGAGTGTGGTGCTCGCGCGGGTCATCATCATCTCTGCGGCCCATGCTGACGCGCAGAGTGAGGTGGCGATCCCGGGCACCGCGCGAGGGGCTTCCCCGCGGAGTCGGAGCCGGGCGGGCTTTCGCCCGTCTGATGCTATAATGGGGAAGATCCGAAGGAGGCCCGCGTGCACCCCGAAGTCCTGACCCGGCTTGAAGCACTGGAGGCCCGTCACGAGGAACTCGCCCGACGGCTGGCGGATCCCGCCATCTTCGGCGATCCCGGGCAATACCAGCAGGTGGCGCGGGAGCACGCCAGCCTGACCCAGGTGGTGACCGCTTTTCAGGAATACCGGCGGATCACCCGCGAGCTCGACGACGCCGACGTCCTGTCCCGCGAAAGCGATCCCGAGTTACGCGCGCTGGCCGCTTCAGAGAAAGCTGCCCTCGCCGCACAGCAGGCCCACTTGACTCGGACGATCGAGCAGCTGCTGGTGCCCCGGGACCCCCGGGATGAGCGGAGCGTGATCGTGGAGATTCGGGCCGGGGCGGGGGGAGAGGAAGCCGCGCTGTTTGCCGGGGAGCTCCTCCGCATGTACATGCGGTACGCGGAACGCCACGGGTGGAAGTCCGAGGTGCTCTCCAGCAATCCCACGGGCCTCGGCGGGTTCAAGGAGGCCATCATTAGCATCGAGGGGCGAGGTGCGTACAGCCGGCTGAAGTACGAGAGCGGCGTGCACCGGGTGCAGCGCGTGCCCGCGACCGAGGCCAGCGGCCGGATCCACACGTCCACCGCGACCGTGGCTGTGCTGCCCGAGGCCGAGGAAGTGGATGTCGTGATCCGGCCGGATGAGCTCCGGATCGACATCTATCGGTCGGGCGGGGCCGGCGGTCAGAACGTCAACAAAGTCGAGACCGCGGTCCGAATCACACATCTGCCGACCGGGATCGTCATCGCCTGCCAGGATGAGCGGTCGCAGCATCAGAACCGCGAGAAGGCGATGCGGATCCTGCGGGCGCACTTGCTGGAGCGGGCGATCGAGCAGCAGCAGGCCCAGATCGCCCAAGCCCGTCGCAGACAGGTCGGCAGCGGTGAGCGCAGCGAGAAGATCCGCACGTACAACTTTCCCCAGGATCGAATCACCGACCACCGGGTCGGAAAAACCGTACACGACCTGCCCACCGTGCTGGACGGGACGCTTGACGACCTGATCGACGCGCTCGCGGCGGCCAGTCACGCGGAAAGCCTCACGGCCGCCTCGTGATTCCGGCTAAGGGCATCGCCGCACCGGCCCCCCAATCCGAGGCCCCGGCCCGATCCCGCCGAGAGGCGTGGGCCTGGGGTGCTGCTCGGCTGCGGCAGATGGCGGAGGGGCCGCTGGACGGGCCCTTGGAGGCGGAGGTCCTGCTCCGCCACGCGGCGGGGCTGAGCCGGGAGGAGCTTTTCGCTCGACCGGGGATGCCACTCTTGCCGGACGCCGCGGCCACGTACGCCGCGCTGATCTCCCGCCGGGTGGCGGGGATTCCCGTTGCCTATCTCGTGGGGCACCGGGAGTTCTTTGGGATCGACCTCCTGGTGGATGCCAGCGTGATGATTCCCCGCCCCGAGACCGAGCGACTCGTCGAAGTGGTGGGAGCCGTCCTCCGGGACCACCCCGACCCTCAGACCGTGGACATCGGGACCGGGAGCGGCGCGATCGCCATCGCGGTGGCGCGCCTGCTCCCGCGGGCGCGGGTGTTGGCAACCGATGTGTCGCCGGCGGCCCTGGGGGTGGCGCGGGCCAACGCCGCTCGGGCCGGCGTGGCGGAGCGCCTCGAGTGGGCCGAGGGGTCAGCGCTGGACCCCCTGAGGTCCCGGGGCCTTGAGGGCCGGGTCAATGCGCTGGTGGCGAATCCGCCCTACATCCCGACGGCAGAGGTCGCCACCCTGCCCCGCGACGTACGCGACGCCGAGCCCGCGGTTGCCCTGGATGGAGGGCCCGACGGCCTCGACGTGCACCGCCCGATCATTGCCGGGGCCGGGCGGTACCTCGCCCCCGGCGGAGCGCTCGTCCTTGAAGTGGCGGCCGTCTGGGAGCAGGCCCGCACGATCGCCGCGCTCATCGATCGTACAGGCCACTTTGCCCTAGCTCGGATCGTGCACGATTACGCCGGCGCCGAGCGGGTGGTTATCGCGCTGAAGGTGGGTGGCGATGGAGATCATCGGGGTTGATCCGAATAGTCAGGACGTCCCGCGCAGAGCGCTGGAGACGTTCCGCGACGGGGGGCTCGTCGCTTTTCCCACCGAAACCTTTTACGCGTTAGGCGCGGTCGCCTCCGACGAGGTCGCGGTCGCGCGGGTGTTTGCCGCGAAGCGGCGCCCGCCGGGGGAACCGGTGCCCGTGCTGGTCGCGGATCGCGCACAGTGGCGCCAGTTGGTGGCGGACCTCCCACAGATCGCCGTCCGGTTGGCGGATCGGTTCTGGCCGGGACCACTCACGATCGTGTGCCGCCTGGCGCCGAGCGTGTCGCGTGCCCTCGCCGGCGGCGGGGAGACGATCGGGGTGCGCCAGTCCGGGCTGCCGATCGCAACCGCGATCTGCCGCACGCTCGGGACCCCGATCGTCGGCACCAGCGCGAACACCCACGGGCTCCCCTCGCCGGTCACGGCGGTGCAGGTTGCGCTCGATCTGGGCTCGGACGTGGACCTGATCCTGGACGGGGGGCGGTGTCCGCTGGCCAAGCCGTCGACGGTCGTCGATGTCACGCGGACCCCGCCGGGGGTGGTGCGGGCGGGGGCCGTTTCGCTCGCGGCCATTCGGGAGGTGCTGGGGGAGATTGCGGTCCCCGACAGCGTCCGGTAGAGGGCGCCTCACACCTCGTCGGGTACGGGCGTTGCCGTGCGCCCGCCCGCGGGCGCGGCGATGCCGAATCCGGCCCCCACGGGAATGGGGCCTCCACGCACCCGAACGGTACGGCGAGCGAACACGCGGGCAGGGGTCGACCGGCACGCGCGGAAGTGGGGGACGGTAAGGGCGCCGGGGACGACCGGCGCAAAGGGAGGCTGGATGATGAGCGAACTTCGGAGGACGGATCCAGATGTTGCGCAGGCGATCGCCCGGGACGTCGAGCGCCAGCGCTTCCAGGTGAACCTCATCGCATCGGAGAACTACGCCAGCCGCGCCATCCTGGAGACACTCGGGACCGCGCTGACCAACAAGTACGCCGAGGGGTATCCCGGCAAACGCTACTACGGTGGGTGCGAGTTCGTCGACGTGGTGGAGCAGTTGGCCATCGATCGGGCCAAGGCCCTCTTCGGCGCCGAGCACGCGAACGTCCAACCGCACGCCGGCGCCCAGGCGAACATGGCCGCGTACTTCGCCTTCATCAAGCCCGGCGACCCCATCCTGGCGATGAACCTGGCGCACGGCGGGCACCTGACCCACGGCAGCCCGGTGAACTTTTCCGGCCAGCTCTACCGCGTCATCCCGTACGGGGTCGACGAGCGCACCGAACGGATCGACTACGATGAGCTCGCGCGGCTGGCCAAGGAGCACCGCCCGAAGATCATCGTCACCGGAGCGACCGCGTACTCTCGCACCTTTGACTTCCCGCGCATCCGGGCGATCTGCGATGACGTGAGCGCCTGGATGATCGTGGACATGGCTCACTTCTCCGGATTGGTTGCCGGCAAGGCCCACCCAGACCCGGTGCCGTATGCGGATGTCGTGACATCGACGACCCACAAGACGCTGCGCGGCCCGCGGGGTGGGATGATCCTCTGCCGGGCCCCCTATGCGGCGCAGGTCGACAAAGCGGTCTTCCCCGGTCTCCAGGGCGGCCCACTCGAGCACTGCATCGCCGCCAAGGCGGTGTGCTTCCTGGAGGCTTCGCAACCGGCGTTTCGGACGTACGCCGCTCGCATCGTGGAGAACGCGCGCGCCTTGGCGGAGGCGTTTCTCAGTAACGGTTATCACGTCGTCTCGGGGGGAACGGATAACCACTTGGTGCTGCTCGACGTGCGCAAGCGGTCGCTCACCGGGCGGAAGGCGGAGAAGGCGTTGGGCAACGCCCACATCATCGTCAACAAGAACATGATCCCCTTCGATCCGGAGAAACCGATGACTACCAGCGGGATCAGAATCGGAACGCCGGCGATGACGACCCGCGGGATGGGCCCCAAAGAGATGCGGCGGATCGCCGCCTGGATCGACGAGGTGCTCCGGGCCCCCGAGGACGCGGCGATATCCGAGCGCGTGGCGGGCCAGGTCAGAGATCTGTGCACCGCATTTCCCGTGTACCCGGAGCCAGTGGAGGTGATCTGATCGTGTCGCGCCGGTGCGGTCGGATGGGGCGGTAGTCGGTGGGCCAGGTCCGGATCTTCGACCACCCCTTGATCCAGCACAAACTTTCCATCCTCCGCGATCAACGGACGGGACACAAAGAGTTCCGCGAGCTGGTCGAGGAGATCGCGATGCTGATGGCCTTTGAGGCCACAAGCGACCTGCCGGTTCGCCCGATCGACGTGCAGACCCCCCTGACCCTGGCCAAGGGGGTGACGATCGCCGGGCAGGAAATCGCCGTGGTCCCTATCCTCCGGGCCGGGCTGGCGATGGAGGCGGGGATTCTCCGCCTGATGCCAACAGCCCGGGTCGGGCACATCGGGATCTACCGCGATCCCGCGACCCTGGCCCCGCACACGTACTACTGCAAGCTACCGCCCGACGTTGGCAACCGGCAGGTGCTGGTGGTGGACCCGATGCTGGCCACCGGAGGATCGGCCATCGAGTCGATCGATCTGCTCAAGGGGCGCGGGGCCCACACCATCCGACTGATGGTGCTCATCGCCGCTCCCGAGGGAATCCGGCGGGTCCAGGCCGGGCACCCCGACGTGGACATCTACACCGCCGCGGTCGACGAGCGGCTGAACGACCACGGGTACATCCTGCCCGGGTTGGGCGATGCCGGGGACCGGTTGTACGGTACCCGCTGATCCGCATGCCCCGGCCGTCGTGGGACGAGTACTTCATGAACCTGGCGCATCTGGCCGCGACCCGGTCCACCTGCCTGCGTAGGCAGGTGGGTGCGGTCATCGTCAACGACCGGATGGTGTTGAGCACCGGGTACAACGAGACCCCCCGCGGGAGGCCCAACTGCGGCGACGGGGGGTGCGAGCGCTGCCGATCGAGTGCGGCCGCCGGGACGGCGCTGGATACGTGCTTGTGTCTCCACGCCGAACAGAACGCGATTATCCAGGCGGCCTATCACGGGGTCCGGATTCCTGGTGCCACCCTCTACTGCACCCATCAACCCTGTCTCACCTGCGCGAAGATGATCGTCAATGCGGGCCTGGTGCGCATCGTCTATGGCGCGCCGTACCCCGATCCCGTGGCGGAACGGCTGCTGCGGGACGCGGCGATCGACCTCGCCCGCTACCCCCCGGCAGCGGTCCCACCCCGGGCCTGAGGGGCGTGCCGGGGCCTTCCGCCGTGCCGAGGTTGTGGGACCTACTCGCGAGTGCTATAATCACCGGTCGTGGGCCCGCGCACGGGCTTCGTCTCCGGAGGCGCGGTCGCGAGGCCGCCACCGGGGATAAAGGGGGACGGCGCAAATGGAGCGGATCGGCCTGGCGGCGTCGCCGCGGATCGAAGTCGGGAAGAACGCGGTCAAGAAGGTCAGGCAGGCGGGGTGGGTGCCCGCTGTCCTTTACGGACGGGGCCGGACGCCCGTTGCGCTTGCCGTCGACCGCAAGGCGCTCCTCAGTGCCCTGCACACGGAAGCGGGGCGCAACGTCCTCATCGACCTGCGGGTCAAGCGCGACGGTGAGGAGACGACGGATACCGTCATGGTCGCCGAGATCCAGCATGACCACCTGCGGCACGAGGTTCTCCACGTCGACCTGCACGAGATCAGCCTCACCGAGAAGATCGAGGCGCGCGTGCCCGTCGTGCTCACGGGCGTGCCGGAGGGGGTGACCGCGTCCGGCGGCATCCTCGAGCAGCACCTGCGCGAGGTGCTCGTCAGGTGCCTGCCGACCGCGATCCCAGAGCACGTGACGGTCAGTGTGGAGCCGATGCGCATCGGTGCTTCGCTGCACGTGCGGGACCTGCCGGTCGCCCCGGGGCTCGAGATCGTGACCGCTCCCGAAGAGGTGATCGCGGCCGTGGTGGCGCCGAAGGCGGAAGAGGTGGCGGCGCCGGTCGAGGGTGCGGTGGCGGCCGAGCCGGAGCTGGTCGGGCGGGAGCCCGGTGCGGCGGTCGAAGGTGAGGCGAAGACCGAGCCCACAGCGCGGGCCGAAGCGAAGGCTCCCAAAGCCGACGCCAAGCCCGCAAAGGCGGATAAGAAAGAGTAGTGCGAGCCGCGGGTCAGCCTGTCCGCGGTTGCGTGTGTGGGACATCCTCTCTTGTGGACACCGCGCCAGCGCAATCATCGATTAGGGTGGTGCGGGGAGGCGATACGGTGAAGGGCGCGACGACCGCCGCGCCTTTTTTGTGTCCGTCCCCCGTCCGGTGCGCTCGCCGTCCGCGGGTGGGGGCTGGCGCCCTGCACGGTGGGCCTTCCCGATGATGGTCGTGGTCGGGCTCGGCAATCCCGGACGTCGCTACAAGGGCACCCGGCACAACCTCGGCCACGATGTCGTCCGGTGCCTCGCCGCGCGCCTGCGGGTCACGCTCCAGGAAGATGGGTGGACGGCGTGGGGAAAGGCGCGGGTGGCGTCCGCCTCGCTGATCCTGGCGATTCCCGAGACGTACATGAACGTGAGCGGCCAAGCGGTCAAAGATCTTCTTCGCCGCAGGCACCGCGGCCCCGACGACCTCTTCGTCATTCACGACGACCTCGACCTCGCTCTCGGACACATCCGGATCCGACCGGGGGACGGGGCGGGGGGACACAATGGCGTGCGGTCGATCATGGCGGAGCTGGGCACGGGCGCGTTCGCGCGTCTGCGGATCGGGATCGGCCGCCCACCCGCGGGCGTGGATCCGGCCGAGTTCGTGCTGGATCGGTTCACAGCCGAGGAGCGATTGACGATCGACGGCGCAGTCGCCCAGGCCGCGGAGGCGACGTTCGTGGCCGCAACCGACGGGCTGCCCGTCGCGATGAATCAGTACAACCGCCGGCCGGCGCCGGGGAGTCTGGCGCAGGCGCCGTGAGCGGATGAGGGCGATCGACTGACCCCGGCATCCGGCGCCACGAGGTGACCCATGCCTGATCGCAGACCCGAGCCCGCCAGAGCGGCAGAGCAAAGCCTGCGCCGGGATGTGTCGGTCTGGGGTTCCTTCATGTGGGGATTTGCCGATGTTGGGGCCGACATCTATGCGGCGCTCGGCATCGTGATCGCGGCAACGATGGGAGGGGCCCCGCTGGCCTTCGCGGCGGCGGGCCTCGTCTATGTCTTGATCGGCTTGGCCTACACCGAGCTGGCGTCCTCGTATCCCATGGCGGGCGGGGGGCAGTATTTCGTCAGCCGGGGCCTTGGGGATATCGCCGGATTCATCGCGGGGTCCGCCCTGCTGCTCGACTACACGATCGACATCGCCCTGTTCGCCGTCTTCTCCGCGGGGTACATGAATTTCTTCTTTCCGGCGATCCGGAACTTCAGGGCGAGCATAGGGCCGTTCACCCACATCAACCCCCTGTGGGCAGCGGAGTCGTTCCTCCTGATCATCCTTCTCGCCTGGCTCAACGTGCGGGGGGTCCGGGAGTCTTCCCTCCTCAACGAGTTCATTGGCGCCTTCGGGCTGGTCGTAGAGGGCGGGCTTATCGTCATCGGGCTGATCTTCGCCTGGAAGCCCGAGCTCTTGGTGGACCAGTGGGTGCACCAGTTCCCCACCCTGCACCAATTCATGTACGGGTCGTCGCTGGCGATCATCTCCTACGTTGGGCTGGAGTCGATCTCGCAGGCGGCGCAGGAGACCCGCAGGCCGGCCACGGTGATCCCGCGCACGTCGATCGGGCTGATCGGGAGCGTCTTCCTTTTTGCCGTATTCTTTTCGATCACCAGCCTCGGCGTACTCCCTTGGCAAGCTTACGCCAAGGACGTCGACCACTCGGTCGCCCTTCTCGCCAGTCAGTTGCCGTTCGTCGGGCCGATCGCCGGACCCCTCGCGGCCATTCTCGGCGCGGTGATCCTGCTGATCTCGTCCAACACCGGCGTGATGGGTGCCAGTCGGCTGGTCTACTCCATGAGTCAGCTCAACTTACTGACGCCTTGGTTCCGGGCAGTGCACCCGCGCTACCGCACGCCGGTCCGCTCGATCTTGGTCTTCTCGGGGATCGGCCTTCTCGAGGCCCTGCTGGCGTTCCTCACACCCAGCGCCGTCGATGCGCTCGCGAATATGTACGCGTTCGGCGCAACCCTAGGCTACACGCTCGTCTTCGTCGCCCTGATCGCGCTGCGGATCAAGGACCCCTATTCGCCCAGGCCGTACCGCGTCCCCCTGAACCTCCGCCTGAAGCGCCGGGACGGGCAAGCCTTTGAGATCCCGCTCATCGGGATCCTGGGCCTCGTCGGGGTCCTGATCACCCTTGTGGAGGTCGTGCTCACGCACGCGATCGGGCGGATCGCCGGTCCATCCTGGGTGCTCGTTTGTCTCGTCTACTACGTCGCCTACCGGAGGCGCCAAAGCCTCCCGGTGTGGGGGAGCGTCGCGCACCGTTGGGAGGAGCAGCAGCGGGCCATCCTGAAGGACGCCGAGGAGTACGATCTCCTGGAGGCCTACGAATTCGCTCTGGCGAAACGCGACCGCCAGTTCGCGCGGGAGCAGGCCCATGGCTGAGGTGGTAAAGTTCACCCGGGCCGATATTTATCGCACGGTGACCAGCGTGCTGATGGTGATCCTGGGCATCGTGATGCTCGGTCGCACGCTGGCGTCCGGTCTCCATCTCACGGCCTTGCTGGTGGGGCTGGGATTCACGGGGCTGGGCGCGCACCGGCTCTCCTTCGTGATCGCCTATCTTCGCCGGAAAGGCGCCCGGTGAGCCTCCCACTGCACGTGAGCGTGCTCGGCGCTGTGCTGGCGGGGGCGTTCGCGGTGCCGATGGGCGTCCTGCTCTGGTGGATGCTGCGCGTGCCCCGGTCGGTCCCGCAGGAAGTCGCCCGGGCGGTCCGCTCGGTGGGGGCGGTGCAGATGATCCTGGTGCCGATTCTGGAGCACTACTACTCGGAGCGGGCGGTCGAGCTGGCGAGCCGGCTGGGGGCGACGCAGAAGGCCACGATCGTGCTCGGCTACGTCCTGGAGGTCCCGCGGACGCTGTCGCTCGGCGTGCCCCTGCCTGACGCGGAGGTGCGGGCGAATCAGGCGCTCGGGCAGGCCAAGACGATCGTCAGCCTGCACAACCTCGAGCCTCACGCGGAGATCATCCGCGCCCGGGATGCGGGGGAGGGAATCGCGCGCGTCGCCCGCGACAGGGGAGTCGATCTGATCGTGTTGGGGATCTCGCCGGATATGGGATTTACGGAAGGATCGACGGCGCGGACCGCGGAGTCGCTCTTCCGGAACGCCCCGTGCGAGGTAATCATCGACCGGCTGGCGGAAACCAGCATCGGGGCCTCGGCCGGTGAGCCTTCGGTCTCCGCCGGGGCGGGCCCCGAGGGGACCGCTGGCGCGCACAAGGAAGCGCCCGGGCGCACGGTGTAAGGGGAGGGCAAGGGTGTGGTCCCGGGGGCGGGCACCGGGGTATGGATAAAGGGAGGTTGGTCGCGATGCACGTCGTGATCCTGGGCTGTGGGCGCGTGGGGGCGACCCTGGCGCTGATGCTGGAGGCCAGCGGGCATTCGCTGGCGGTCGTCGATCGGGATCGAGAGTCGTTCCGACGGCTGGGGCGCAATTTTCACGGCAAGACGGTGCTGGGGATCGGCATCGATGAAGACGTGCTGCGGAAAGCGGGCATCGAGCGGGCCGGGGCGTTCGCCGCGACAACCAGCGGGGACAACTCGAACATCATGTCCGCGCAGATCGCGAAGATCAAGTTCAAGGTGCCCCGGGTGATCGCCCGGATCTACGATCCGTTGCGGGCCGAGGCCTACAAAGAACTGGGCGTCGACACGATCAGCCCGACCTTGCTGGGGGCGGGGTTGTGTCTGGACTTTATCCTGGAGCGGCCCTACCGAAGTGTGGCGGAGTATCAGGCGTTGCCCGAAGTCCTGGCGCATCCGTCGTAGCCGGGGGGGAAGGGAGCGAGCCCAATGTATGTGATCGTCGTCGGTGGTGGCAAGGTCGGGTACTATTTGACCAAGGCGTTGCGATCCGCCGGCATCGAGATCACGCTGATCGAGAAGGGACGACACCGGTTTGACCTTCTGCAGGAGGAGTTCGGCGACGTGGCGTTCCTCGGGGACGGGTGCGAAGTGCGCACGCTGGAGCAGGCGGGGGCCCCGCGGGCCGATCTCGTGGCGGCCGTGACCGGGGACGACGAGGACAACCTCGTGATCTGCCAGATGGCCAAGCGGAAATTCAAGGTCAAGCGTGTGGTCGCCCGGATCAACAACCCCAAGAACGAGCTGACCTTCCAAATGCTCGGGATAGACGAGACGGTGAGTTCGACTAAATTGATCTACAGCCTGATCGAACAGGAGGTTGAGGTCGCCGACGTCATCCCGCTAACCGCGCTCCGCAAAGGGCACCTTGAACTCGTAGAAGTGGCGCTCACCGAGGAATCCCCGAGCATCAACCGGAAGGTGCGGGAGCTCGTTCTCCCTCAGAGCTGCACCCTTGCCATCCGCGTGCGGGGGGATGATTCGGAGATCATCCATGGGGAGACCACCCTCCACGCGGGGGATATCATCGTGGCGATCACCCCTTCCGCCCGCGTCCAGGACTTCCGGAAGGCGATTTTGGGGAAGGCCGTCCCGGCCTCCTAGACGCCCGGCCCGGGCGTGCGACGGCTCGATCCAAATCGATCCGGACCGGCGGTGCCCCCCCTCGGGCCGAGCTTCCGCGGGAACTTTTTGCCGGTCCCGAACGCTTGGAAGAACACGCAAGGTGTAAGGGGGCCAGGCCATGGCGGAGGTCTTATCTGTCCTGGGGGGCCCGGAGGGGATGACATCCCCATTTGGGGACCGGGGAGCGGTACGCGGCGGCGATGAGCCGAGCTCGGTTCATCGCCTGGCCGCTTTCGAGGAGTTGGTGCAGCGACACCAAGGCCAGATCTACCGCGTCGCCTACCGCCTCACAGGGAATCACGACGATGCCGAGGACCTTGCCCAAGAGGCGATCGTCGAAGCATTCCGCGCCTTCGATCGGTACCAGCCGGGAACGTACTTTGACCGGTGGCTGTACCGGATCATGAGCCGGACATATATCGACACCGTGCGACGCCGGAACCGGCGGCCGATGGTCTCCCTGGACGCGCCGATCGGCGGCGCGGGAGGTCCCCTCGTCATGCTGATGGGGGACTCGCGCGACGACCCCCAACAGCGGACCGAGGCAACCGATTTGGAAGGGACGATCCAGGCGGCGCTCGACCGGCTGCCGGAGGAGTTCCGGACGGCCATCGTTCTTGCGGATATCGAAGGCCTGTCGTATGATGAAGTGGCGCATGCCCTGCGCTGTCCGGTCGGGACGGTGCGGTCCAGGCTGCATCGGGCCCGGCAGACGTTGCGCGATACGATCGGGTCGCACGTCAGCGCGAGGAGGGGAGATCGGTGAGCCGGCACGTGTCGGTGGACCTTTCAGCGTACCTCGATGGCGCACTTGGCGTCCGCGACGTCGAGCGCGTCAAGGCCCACCTGGACACCTGTGCGAGCTGCCTGCAGGAGTACAAGGGGGTGCAGGATGTGCAGCGGCTGCTCCGGGGCTTGCCCGATCCGACCCCGCGCGAGGGATTCATGGAGCGGGTGCACTGGCAGCTGCAGCGCGAGGCCGCGCACGGGCCCCGCCCGCGCTTCCTGTCCGGTGCCCTTGGGGTGTTCGCCGTTCGGCCGTTCCGGCTGGCGCTGGCCGCGAGTGCGCTGCTGTTGGTGCTGGGGCTGCCGCTGGCGTGGATGACCGGCCAGTTCGGGACGCGCCAGCCGCCGCTCGATACCGATGCGTACTTGCGTCATTACCTCGTGCTCTCCGCCGACCGATCGCTGGTCGATGAAGCTACCACCACGTTCGTGTCTTCGGACTTCGGCACCTCGGATCAGCCGATCCGGTAACATGGCTCTGCGGCGCATCCGCCAGGCCGCCGTCCTGGCGGTTTTTGCATTGATGGGGAGTCTCGCCGCCGCCCCCGGCACCCCTGGATGGGCGCAACCTCCGGAGCCGGACACAGCGCTGTCGTGGCTGCGGTCGGGCGCGACCGCGCCGCGGCGCGTGAGCTATGCGGGGACCAAGGAGATCACCATCTGGGGGGGCCGGGTTCAGGCTTCCCAGGTGCGCATCTTTCACGCGGCGCCGGACCGAACCCGTCTCGAGTATGTGCCGGCGGGCACCCAGCCCCAGCGGATCATCATCATCACAGGGCGGATGGAGACGGAGTACATCCCGGCGCGCAACCAGGTCTTCGAACGGCCGGCGCCGGCGGCCGATGAGGACCGCCTCACCCAGGCGGTGTTGCCCCAGATCCTTGCCAATTACCACGTACACTTCGGCCCCCCCGATCTGGTGGCGGGGCGTCCATCGCGGGTGATCGAGGTCCAGAGCAAGTTCCCAGGAAGGCCATCGCTCAGAATCTGGGTGGATCGACAGACGCGGCTGATCCTGCGGTTCGAGCGGTACCGGGCCGACGGGACTCTCCAGGAATCCTCGGCGTTTCTGAACGTCCGGTTTGCACCGATCCTCGCGCCGGGGCTCTTTACCGTGCCGGTTCCTCCCGGGACACGCGTGCTGCAGCAGCGCAACCCGCCGAACCTGTCGACCGCGGAGATCGCGCAGCGCGTGGGATTCACCCCCCAAGTGCCGACCTACCTACCGGCCGGCTTCGTACTCATGCGCTCTCTGGTGCGCAACGTTCGCGGGCTGCCCACGGCCGTGTCCCTCTACTCGGATGGCGTCTCCACCCTGACGCTGTTCGAGAGCCGGGGGGCGCTGGCGTCGCCGCGCGGGCGGCCCGTGCGTATCGGTTCGGTGACCGGTACCATCGCGGCGCAGGGCGTGGCGACGCTCCTCCACTGGAACATCGGCGTGATCTCCTACACCCTGGTGGGCGAACTGCCGCAGCAGGACCTGGTGCGGATCGCCTCGTCGGTCCCGGCGGTGACCTCGCAGACCGCGCCGCGATGGGCGTGGGTCGCCTCGTTCCCGCCGATCGCGGTCGCCGACGCGGCGGAAGGGCTTCCCCCGGCGCCGCCCTGGCCCGGAGTGCCCCCCGTCCCGATCTCTCCGTACATCACCACGGACACCCACCCCCTGGGGGCGGGAATCCGCGCCGAGGAGGTCCGCATTTGGCGAGCGCTTCGCCGCGCGGGCCTGGCCCCGTTCGTCGTCAAAGTGACGGTCGCGAGCGACGGCACCAGCCGGATGCCCAACGGGTTGATCGGTCACCTCGCCTGGATCTGGTTCGTCTACGGCATGGACTGGACTGGGGGGGATACCGGGGCGCTGGTGCGAGAGGTGCAGGCGAGCGCGCGCGCGCTGGCCACAACCGCTTTTCTCGCCGATCCTCGGGCCGCGCAGGTCGTGCTGACCGGGCAGTACCAGCTCAGCGGGCCCTTCGAGGGACGCCGGACGGACGTGACGGCGACGGCTCGCCTCTACCGCGAGCGGTTGCTGGCAGAGCCGGTGGACCGTCCCCCCGCCCAGGCCATCGCCCGAGCCGGAGACGTCTGGTACAGCCCCGCGCTTC
Organism: bacterium; assembly: GCA_035279545.1. Taxonomy (GTDB): domain Bacteria; phylum Sysuimicrobiota; class Sysuimicrobiia; order Sysuimicrobiales; family Segetimicrobiaceae; genus Segetimicrobium. The sequence goes on from DATEHM010000063.1 coordinate 29,121, forward strand.
TGGCCGGGGACGTCGTCATGGTCCCCCCACGCGCCCACGAGCTGAGCCTGTCTGCGAAATTCCCCCGGATGATGCCGGCGCTGCCAGGCGACCGGACCTCCGAATCAACGACCACGTTTCACGGCACGCTGATTCAGCGCGTTCTGGAAATGAAGTACCGGCTGGAGGGCCTTCTGTTCGGGGTGGAGAGCCACGGCCGGTTCTGGCGCGGGAATCCCCGTCGGCGGGAGATCGCGTTGACGTTCGACGACGGCCCCAGCCCGGTCGCCACCCCGCTGCTCCTCGCGATCCTCCGCCGGTTTGGCGCCCACGCGACGTTCTTTGTCATCGCCGACCATGCGGTCCCGTACCCGTATCTCATCGCGCAGATGGTCGCGGAAGGGCACGAGGTGGGGAATCACACCGTGCACCACCCCAATCTGGCGACGGTCGGCGACGCCACGATGCGGCAAGAGCTTGGTGCGGCGAGCGACATTCTTCGCGCGCTGGCCGGGCGGCCGCACTGGTTTCGGCCGCCCGGGGGAGACTACACCGCGGCGGTGGCGGACGCTGCCGCGACCGATGGGATGGGCCTGGCGATGTGGACCGCGAATTCGGGGGATTGGGCCCTGCCCCCGCCGAAGGTTCTGACGGCACGCGTGCTCGCGCGGGCGGAGTCAGGTGCGATCATCCTCCTTCACAACGGCACCCTGAACACCGTCCGAGCGTTGCCCGAGATCCTCAGAGAGCTGCAGCGCCGGGGGTATGACCTGGTGACGGTCTCCCACTTGGCGGGGGACACGAACTGATGGCAGACCGGGAAAAGCACATGACCCTGGTGGAGCACCTCGAGGAGCTCCGCCAGCGACTCCAGTACGCCGTGCTGGGGTTGCTCATCGCCACCGGCCTGGGGTTGGTGTTTGTGGACACGCTGCTGGCGATCTTGCTCGAGCCGGCGGGCCACGTCAAGCTGACCACGCTCACCGTGCTCGAGCCGTTCCTCGTCAAGGTGAAAGTGGCGTTCTTGTTCGGCTTCGCGGTGAGCATGCCCTGGATCCTGTACCAGCTGTACGCCTTCATCGACCCGGCGCTCACGGAGCAGGAGCGGCGCCGGACGATTCCGCTCTCGCTCCTCGCCGGCGTGCTGTTCGCGATGGGGATCGTGTTCGGCTATAAGTTCATCCTTCCGGTCAGTCTCCACTGGCTGCTGGGGCAGGCGGGCAACCAGTTCAACGTGCTGATTACCGCGAACGCCTACATCTCGTTTGTCCTATTCTTTCTCCTCATCGTGGGCGCCACGTTCGAGACGCCCCTGGTCATCCTCACCCTGGCGATGATCGGGGTCGTCTCCCCGCGGACCCTCCGCCGAGAGTGGCGATGGGCCTACATGATCATCGCCGGGATCGCCGTGTTCGGGACGCCCGACTGGAGCCCGGTGACCATGCTGTTGGTCGCGATCCCGATGGTGCTGCTGTACGAGTTCAGCATCATCCTCTGCCGCATCTTCATCCGCCCCGCCACCCCCCAGCCCGTGCGCGAGGTGTAGTGGCCGCGGAACCCGTCCCGTGCCCTCTGCGTATTAACCGGGCGGAGCCATGGGTCCCTTCAAACAATGGAGTGCCACCGTGCGCGGCGTCTGCTATAATGTGTCGGTGCAAATCAGGGGAACCGATGTTCGTGTGACGGTCATGCGCCTTGCGGCCGCGCTGGCCGCCCTGCTGTTGGGGGCTTCCGTGGGCGTGCCCACCGCGCTCGGCCGCATCCCCGGTCCGGTGTCCTGTGCGACCTCCGTGCCCGTGCTGGTGGTGGGAGGCACCCCCGCCGGCGTCGCGGCCGCGGTCGCGGCGGCCCGGATGGGGATGCCCGTACTCATGACCGAGGCCCGTCCCTATCTCGGCGGCGATCTGACCGGGTCGATGCTCAACATGTTTGACATGGACTACGGTCCGGGCGGCCAGCAGCTGTCCCGCGGGGTGTTCTCGGAGGTTTTCCGGCAACTGGGCATCACGTTCGATGTGGAGCTCGCCAAGCACGTGTTCCTGCGGGAGGTCCGCCGCGAACCTCTCGTCACCCTCCGACTGTCCACCCGGCCGGTGCAGGTGTTTGTGAAGAGCCAGCGCATCGTTGGGGTCGTCGTCGAGGACGAGGTCAACCATGAGCGTGAGGCGATCTGCGCCAAACGGATCGTCGACGCCACCGATGATGCGGATGTCGCGGCAATGGCGGGGGTCCCCTATTCGCTCGGCCGCGAAGGCTCCGGTGTTGACCACGCCATGATGGCGGCCACGCTGGTCTTTGAACTCGACGGCGTTCACTGGCGGGAAGTCCTGGAGTACGTCACCAACACCTCCGGGCGGCTTGCCACCCGGGGCGGGACCTACCATGGGAACGCGTGGGGATACGGCGACATCATGCGGCGCTACCGGCCGATCGAGCCGGGGATCGGGATCTATGACCTGAACATCGGGCGGCAGAACAACCGCACGGTCCTGATCAACGGCCTCCTCGTCTACGGCGTCGATGGGACCGATCCCGCCTCGGTCGCCGATGGGATGTCCCGGGCGCGGGCGGAGCTGCCCAGGTTGATCGAGTACCTGCGGTCCTTCGCGCCGGGATTCCGGGACGCCGAGCTGGTTCGCCCAGCCGATTACCTCTATATCCGCGAGACCCGGCATATCCGGGGGCTCGCCACGCTGACCGTGCAGGATATCGTCGACGCGCGGGTCTTCTGGGACGCGGTGGGCGTGGCGAGTTATCCGATTGATCTCCACCCGTACCGGCCGGGGGAGCTGAACCCGTACGCGGCGCACCGGTACGTCTACACGATCCCGCTGCGTGCGCTGGTGCCGATTGGGATCACCAACCTGCTTGTCGCCAGCCGGTCGATCTCCGCCAGCTATGAGGCCGCGGGGTCGGCACGGGTGATTCCGACGACCATGGAGGAGGGGCAGGCGGCGGGCGCCGCGGCGGTGCTCTCAATTCGCGCCAAGGTCATGATCTCGCGTTTCACCGAGGCCCCCGCGTTGGTGCACGAACTCCAGGGGACGCTGTACGAACAGGGTCAGTACCTGTTGCCGGAGACGATGGCCGCCGCCGCGGGGAACACGGTCCACCAATTGCCGGGAACCTCTCCGATCTCGATCAAGCCCCAGGCACAGGCCCCGTCGCCCCCGTAGCCGCCGCGGGAGTCTGAGCCACCTCGCATGGAGCGGACCCCAGTGTTGCGGTTACCCCCGGGGCAGACTGCCACGGCCAAGTGGCCGGTCCTGCATTACGGGGGGATCCCTCGGATCGATCTCGGGACGTGGGAGTTCACGGTGAGCGGGGAGGTCGAGGCCCCGTCCCGGTGGACGTGGGAGGAGTTCGCCCGGCTGCCGCGGACCGCGGTGCGCTGCGACATTCACTGCGTGACCGCGTGGTCGCGGTTTGACAACACCTTCGAGGGGGTGGCGGCGGCGGAGGTCCTGCGGCAGGCGCGGGGACGTCCGGAGGCAGGGTTTGTGATGGTGCACAGCTACGGGGGCTACACGACGAACCTCCCGCTCGCGGCGCTGCTCGACGCCGACGCCCTCTTCGCCGTTGCGCACGACGGAAAACCACTGGCCCCCGAGCATGGGTGGCCGTGCCGTCTGGTGGTGCCGAAGCGGTACTTCTGGAAGAGCGCGAAGTGGGTGCGCGGGCTTGAACTGATGCTGGCGGACCGTCCGGGATTCTGGGAACAGAACGGATACCACATGCGCGGGGATCCGTGGAAGCAGGAACGGTACTCCGACTCCTGGTAAATATCCGCGTGAACGCTCCCCGCCCGGGCATGCGGACCGGACGCCCTGCCAGCCCCCGATGATCTGGAATATCGCCGCAGAAACCCAGCCCCGCGACGACCTGGCCGCGCTGCAACTGCGCCGCCTTCAGGATCTGACCCGACGCGTCTACGATCGTGTTCCCTTCTACCGCCGGGCATTCGATCGGGCCGGCGTCCGCCCCGAACAAGTCCGGACGCTCGACGATCTCCGCCGCCTCCCCTGGACGCGGAAGGCCGATCTGCGCGATCACTATCCGTTTGGCCTCTTTGCCGTCCCACAAAGCGACGTCGTGCGCCTCCATGCCTCTACCGGTACGACGGGAAAGCCGACGGTCGTAGGGTACACCCGCGGCGACCTGCAGGTGTGGGCCGAGGTCTGCGCGCGGTGCCTCGCCGCGAGCGGCGGCCGCCCCGGCGATATCTTCCACAACGCGTACGGATACGGGCTCTTCACCGGCGGGCTGGGAATGCACTACGGCGCCGAACTGATGGGGATGACCGTAGTGCCGGTCTCGGGCGGCAACACCGAGCGCCAACTGCTGCTCCTCGAGGACTTCCAGCCGCGAGTCATCGCGTGCACGCCGTCCTACATGCTGACCCTGGCCGAGGCGGCGATCGCCCGGGGGATCGATCCGAGGCAGCTCTCCCTCCGATGCGCCGTGCTCGGGGCGGAGCCGTGGACCCACGAGATGCGCCTTGAGATCGAGCGGCTCCTGCCCGTGCGGGCGGTGAACATTTACGGGTTGAGCGAGGTGATCGGCCCCGGTGTGAGCAACGAGTGCGTCGAGGCGCAGCGGGGCTCGCACGTCTTCGAAGATCACTTCCTGGTCGAGGTCGTCGATCCCGCCTCAGGAGACCCGCGGCCGGCGGGGGCGGTGGGGGAACTCGTGTTCACCACGCTCACCAAGGAGGCCCTCCCCGTGATCCGGTACCGCACGGGAGATCTCGCCTCGCTCGACCCCGCACCATGCGTGTGCGGCCGCACGCACACGCGGATGTCGCTTGTCGTCGGCCGCACGGACGACATGCTGATCATCCGCGGGATCAACGTGTTCCCCTCCCAAGTCGAGTCGGTCGTGGTGCAGTTCGCCGAGCTCTCCCCACACTATCAGCTGCGGGTGACGCGGGAGCGGACGCTGGACGAACTCGAGGTGCAGATCGAAGCCGAGCCGGCCTCGGCGAGTGAAGGCGCGGGGGGCGGGCTCCCCCGGGCGGCCGCGCTGGAGGCGCGCGTCGCCGACCGCCTCCGGGGGATCACGAGTATCAACATCCGAGTGCGGATCGTGCCGCCGGGCAGCCTGCCGCGGAGCGAGGGCGGCAAGCTGCGCCGGGTGGTCGACGAGCGCCCCCGCTAGGGCACCGCGTCCGCGATCGCCTCAGGCGGGGTCTGTCCGAACACCAGCGTGGCGTTGATTCCCCCGAATCCGAAGGAGTTGCTGAGGATGTGCTGGACCGCCACCTCGCGCCCGATGCCGGGGATGTAGTCGAGGTCGCAGGCCGCGTCCGGATCCTCGAGGTTGACCGTGGGGGGCAGGTACGCGTGGCGGAAGGCGAGCATGCAGATCGCCGCCTCGATGGCGCCGCTGGCGCCCAGGGCGTGGCCGTGCATGGCCTTGGTGCTGCTGATCGGTACGCGGTAGGCGTCGTCCCCGAAGACCTGCTTGATCGCGAGCGTCTCGGTCGCGTCGTTCAGGGGCGTGCTGCTGCCATGGGCGTTGATGTACCCGATCGCTTCGGGGGAGACCCCCGCCTCGCCGAGCGCGTTGCGCATCGCGCGGGCGGCCTGGACGCCGGAGGGGAGGGGGGCGGTCATGTGGTGCGCATCGTTGGACGATCCGTACCCGAGGATCTCGCCGTAGATGCGGGCGCCGCGACGGCGCGCGTGCTCCCACTCTTCGAGAACGAGGAGCGCCGCCCCCTCGGCCATGACGAAGCCGTCGCGACCGCGGTCGAATGGCCGGCAGGCGCGGTGCGGTTCATCGTTGCGGGTGGACATCGCGCGGATGATGGCGAATGCGCCGAAGATCAGCGGGGTGAGGGGGACCTCGACGCCGCCGGCGAGCATGAGATCCGCGTAGCCGTCCCGCACGGTCCGGAACGCCTCGCCGATCGCGATCGTGCCGCTGCTGCAGCTGTCGGAGTTCGCACTGCTCGGCCCACGCAGGTCGAATTCGATCGCGATGTTGCAGGACGCCGCGCCGCAGAACACCGAGAGGGCGAGGGTCGGTTTCACCCGGTGGATGCCCTGGGTGAGGAACACCGCGGCCTGCTCCTCCGCGAAGCTGGCCCCCCCGAGGGCGGAGCCCACGAAGCAGCCGATCGCATCTCGGTTTTCCTCGGTGAGATCGAGCCGGGCGTCGTCCAGGGCCATGCGACCGGTGGCGACCGCGAACTGGGAGTACCGGTCCAGCCGCCTGAGGCGCTTCGGTTCGAGGTAGCGGGCGGGGTCGAAGTCTCGCACTTCGCCGGCGATCTTGCAGGAGAACGCCGCGGGGTCGAACCGGGTGAGGCGATCGATCGCCGACCGGCCGAGGCGGATCCCCTCGTACAATCCCTGGCTGCCGTGCCCGATCGGGGTGACCGCGCCCAGCCCCGTGACCACGACTCGTCGCTTCATCTTCCACCTCCAGCGGGTGCGGTTGAGTGTTCCACGAGCATCTTGATCCGGCGCAGCGTCGCCCCGGCGATCGGCTCGACGAACATCGGGCCGATGATCCACTTCGCGACCGGGCGGCCGATCAGCGGCCAGCCGAGGGCCAGGTCGTGGACGATCGTGACCACGGCTCCGCGCGGGTCCGGGATGATGCGCCACTCCACTTCCATCCCCCGCGTGATCCCGCGGAGGTGCGTGTACCGAATCCGGCGCTCCCCCGGAAGGAGGGTCTGCCGCGCCCACCACCAGACGGGGATCCGCCCGCGGCGCCCCCGCATTTCCACGATGCGCTCGTTGCCGCGCGAGGCGATCACCCGGACGTCACGGTAGTGCGGCAGCCAGCGGGGCCATTCCTCGACTCGGGCGGCGTAGCCGTAGATCTCCTCCGGGCTGCCGGCGATGTGGGCGGTCGTCTCGGTGTGCATCACGCGATCCCCGCGAGGCCGGCGAGAAACCCGAGGTGGAGCACCGAGAGGGCGGGGCCCACGCCCCCGACCGCGTCGATGAACCGCGTGGCGAGGTCGGAGCGGGCGGACATCGCGCGCACGGCCCGCTGGATCACCACCGGCCGGAAGGCGAGGTGCTCCAGCGCCCTGGACAGGAACACCGCCCCCGCGAACTCTCGCCCCCGTGCCCGGTCATAGGCGGCGAGGGTCCGCCTCGTCGGGCCGCCACGATCAAGCGCGCGGACGGCGGCTTCCGCGGCCAACTCGCCGCCGCGGAGGGCGAGGGAGACCCCTTGGCCGGTCATCGGGTCGATGAACGCGGCGGCATCGCCGGCCAACAAGGTCCCGCGGGCCACGGTGCGGCGGCGCCAGAAGGTCACGGGTCCGGTGGTCCGCAGCCCCCCCACGATGCCCGCCTCGGCGAGCCGATCGGCGAGGCGGGGGAAGTCGTGAAGCGCCTCCCAGTACCGAGCGGCCAGCGCCCCCCGCCACGATCGGACCACTTCCCTGGAGAGCGCGATCGTGACATTGGCCAGCCCGCCAGGCAGATACGCGACCCCGCAGTACCGGTCTCGGGCGAAGTGGATCTCACCGGGCAGAGGTTCCCCGGGGGCGGCGTCCGGTTTGAGATCGCGGAGGTAGGCGCCCACGGTAAATCGCCCGCTCCGTGGCGGATTCCCGGCACCGATCATCCGGGCGACCTCGGAGCGGATCCCGTCGGCGCCGATCACCAGCCTGGCGTGGTAGGATTCGCGCCGCACCGGTCCGGATCCGCGCTCCACGGTGACCCGGAGGCAGTGGGCCCCGGGTTCCAGCGCCGTGACCCGCGCCTCCTCGATCACAGCCGCACCCCTCCGCGCGGCATGAGCCATCAACACGTGGTCGAGCGTGTGGCGAGGGAGCGCATAGCCGCCGCCGGCCGAAAACGCGGTCGCGGCCGACGCACCGTCGGGGGCGACGATGCGCATTCCCGGTACGGGGAGCGCTGCGCGCTCGACCTCCGCGAGGGCACCGATCCGCTGAAGCACGATGCCACACCCAGGGTTGAGATAGTCTCCGCACGGCTTCGCGCGGGGGAAGCGGGCACGCTCCGCGACCAGGACGCGGCATCCCCGCATCGCCAGCACCGCGGCGGCGGCGCTTCCCGCCGGGCCGCTGCCCACCACGAGCGCGTCGAGGATCACGGCGCTATCCGATCCGCGAGAGCGAGACGCGGAAGAGGGGGTGATGGATGAGCCGAAGCCCAGGAATCGCTGCCGCGGCGGCGAACCGCCGGTACTCCGCCCACGACAGGGACCGGCGAACCGAAAGCGGCCCGTCGTGGCGGGTCACCGGGCTTCGGGCGAAGCGGGTGGCGAGCCATACCCCGCCGTACCCGGCCGGGGACCGGAGGAGGTCAACGATCAGGAACCCAACCCGGCTCAGTTGGTGGAGGCGTTGGACCAAGGCCAGCCCCTCCTCGGCGGTGAGGTGGTGCAGCGCCAAGTTGCAGAGGCAGACGTCGACGCACGCGTCCGCAAAGGGGAGGGCCCGGGCATCGGCCCGGATCACCGTCACCTCCGGGGAGGCCGCCGCCGAAATTCGGGCGAGCCGGGCGATGATGGGGTGACGGTCGACGCCCACGATGCGGACGGCTACCCGCCGCCTGCGGGCCCACGCGGCCACGGCCGCCGGCACGTCGGCGCCTCCGGTCGCGACGTCCAGCACCGTCAGCACTGCTCCCGCGGTCCCGCCCCGGCTCCGCCACACCGGGAGCACCCGGTTCAGGTAGGCGCGGACGATCGCGTGTCCGCCGAGGAGCCGGTTCATCCGCTCGAGGTCGCGGAGGTTTTCCCGCAGTTCGCCGGCGGAGCGGCCGGGAGCGTCCATGAGTTCCGGTGTGGTGGTGTGGGCGATGTTCATCGATCTTCCCTTCCACTGTATCCATGGGGAATCACGTCTTCGTAACGCCCCGCAGCCGGGGATCAAGCCCCGAGATGGGGAACGCCGAGGCCAGATGGGGCACGACAGCGGACGGGGGGGAAGGGATCCCGCCGTGCCCCCCAGGAAGCACAGACAGGTTCGAGGGTCTCTTCATCAAACCTTCACACGAGGTTCATAAACTACGGGGCGATGCGAGGGGAAGGTCCACGGAGGGGCCATGGCGGAAGAGACGACCGTCCTTGTCGTCGATGACGATCACAGGCTGATCTCACTCGTCCGGATGTACCTGGAACGGGAGGGGTTCCGGGTGCTCGCCGCCTACGACGGGGCGCAGGCGATGGAGCTGTTTACCCGCCACCGGCCGGGGTTCGTCATCTTGGATCTGATGCTGCCGAAGATCGACGGCGTCACACTCTGCCGGCAGATCCGCAGAAGTTCCAACGTCCCGATCCTGATGCTCACGGCGAAGATCGAAGAGGTAGACAAACTGGTGGGCCTCTCCGTTGGGGCCGACGATTACGTGACCAAGCCCTTCAGTCCCCGGGAGCTCGTCGCGCGCGTGCGCGCGATCCTGCGGCGATCCGCGGTCGAAAAACCGGGGATGCCCAAGCTGGTGCAAGGCCAGTTGATGATGGACCTGGAGCGCCACGAGGTGTCGATCGACGACCGAGAGGTGCGGCTCACGCCGATTGAGTACAAGCTGCTTCAGGCGCTGATGGAGTTCCCCGGCCGGGTCTTTACCCGGGATCAGCTATTGGCCCACATTTACGCGTTCGACGAGGCGGTGGTGGTCGATCGGACGATCGACGTCCACATCGGGAAGCTTCGCGAGAAGCTGCGGGATGACCCGGTGCACCCTCGGTATATCCAAACCGTGCGCGGGGTGGGGTACAAGCTGGTGGGGAGCGGCCGTGCGGAATAGCCTCCTTTGGCGTCTGCTCGGCGTGCAGTGGCTCGTCATCGCCGTCGCCGTGATCATCTCGGGCGTGGCGCTCGAGCAGCAGGCGTCGCACACCTTCATGACGATCATGATGCGCTACCATGTCGACCCCACGATGATCGAGGCCGAATTCCAGGCGTCGAGCCGGCGGATCCTGCTAGCGAGCAGCCTGGTCGCCGCGGCGATCGCGATGCTGATGGGGTGGATCTTGGTCATGCGCATCGTGCGCCCGCTCAAGCAGATGATGATGCTGGCCGAGCAGATCGCGCGGGGGGATTACGGCCGCCGTCTTCACCGGCACGGGCGGGACGAGATCGGGCGGCTGGCCGAGTCACTCAACCAGATGGCGGCGAGCCTCCAGTTGATTGAGGGGCTCCGCCGCGATCTGGTGGCGAACGTGGCCCACGAGCTGCGGACCCCGCTGTCGACCCTGCGCGGCTATCTCGAGGCGCTGCGGGACGGCGTGACGGCTCCGAGCCCGGAGACGCTGGTGATGCTGCACGAGGAGGTGCTGTCGCTGGTCCGGCTGGTCGACGATCTCCATCAGTTGAGCCAGTTTGACGCCCGGGTATCCCATCCCCGGTCCGCGGCGGTCAACCTGCGTGCGCTCGTCGGCCGGCTCGTGGCGGTATACGGACCCGAGTTCGCCCACCGGGGGATGCGGCTCAGCGAAGCGTACGACCCGTTCCTTCCCCCGGTCGAGGCCGACGGAGATCTGGTGAGCCAGGCGCTTCGGAACCTGATCGACAACGCCCTCAGGTACGCGCCCGTCAATGCCGCGGTGACGATCGCGGCCCGAGTGGCGGACGGGGTCGTTCGGCTCGAGGTGTCGAACAACGGGGAAGACATCCCCCCCGAGGACCTGCCGCACATCTTCGAACGATTTTATCGCGGGGAGAAGTCCCGCTCGCGAGCGACGGGCGGCGCCGGGATTGGACTCGCCATCGTCCAGGAAATCGCGCGGGCACACGGAGGGGAAACGGGGGCCAGCAGCGCCGACGGCCGCACGACGGTCTGGTTCAGCCTACCGCTGGGCCCTCCCGCCGCGGCGGCTCCCGTGAGGGGCGGACCTCCGAGCGGGGCGTCCGCGGAAGGACGATGGTGATCGAGGCCGTGATCTTCGACCTCGACGGGTTGATTCTCGACAGCGAAACCCCCGAGGTCCTCGCCTGGCAGGCGGCGTACGCCCGCTACGGATTGGGCTTTCCCCTCGAGTCCTGGCTGAAGAACATCGGCCGCAACGACCGGCCCTGGGATCCCCTGGCCATCTTTCGCGGACCGGACAGCCCCGCGCCACCCGAGGAGGTGGCCGCGGTTTGGCGGGAGCGGCACGACGTGGTGGCCGCAGATTACTTGAAGCCGCTGCCTGGGGTCGTCCCGCTCCTGGCGGCGGTGAGGCGGGCGGGCTGGCGGACCGGGGTCGCCTCATCCTCGCGCCGGTCGTGGATCCTCAAGGCGCTCGCCGATCTCGCCCTCACCTCGCAGTTCGATGCGGCGGCGGGCGGGGACGAAGTGCCGCGGGCGAAGCCCGCCCCCGACGTCTATCTCCTGGCCGCGCATCGACTAGGGGCGGCCCCGGCGGCGTGCGTGGCGCTCGAGGACAGCCCGCACGGCACGCAGGCGGCGAAAGCCGCGGGCATGGCCTGCATCGCGGTGCCCTCGCTGCTCACCCGGTCGATGGATTTCTCCGCCGCCGATCTGGTCGTGCGGAGCCTGGAGGAGGTCACGGCGGAGACGATCGCGTCGCTGGACGCAGCCTAGCCCGTGTCCTGCGCACGCATCGGGGGTGCCTGCGCGGGGCGCGTGGTTCGGGACGACGCGCGATCGTGGGCCACGGTCGCGGTCGCGCTGCGTGGGCCGGGCCCCTTCCTCGATCGCCCCCCTCGGCCGCGGCCGATCCGGGCGAGCAAGGCGTGTGTGCGACCGGTGTCGAACCGTGGCGTGGGGATATCCTGGCTCCAGACGGGGGGCCGGGAGGAGGTCGAGCGGAACGTGCGAATCGTCACCCTCCTGCCGAGCGCGACCGAGATCATCTGCGCCCTGGGGCGGGCAGGCGATGTCGTAGGGATCACGCACGAATGTGACTTTCCTCCGGAGATCCGCCGGCGCCCGGTTGTCGTCCACAGCAGGATCGACTCGACTTCCCAGAACAGCGCTCAGATCAATGCCGCGGTGGAGGGGGCCCTGACCCGGGGGGAGAGCCTCTACACCATCGACGTCGAGGGCCTCCGAGCACTCCGTCCGGATCTGTTGATCACGCAGGACCTCTGCGACGTCTGCGCCCTCCCGGAGTCCGACATCGGGCCGATCATCGAGGCGTTGCCCATCCCCCCGCAGGTGCTGCGGCTGCACCCGCACACACTGGCGGACATCCTCAACGACATCCTGACGGTGGGCGCGGCGGTGGGGGCCGAGACCGAAGCCCGGCATTTCGTGGCGCGTCTCGAGGCACGCATCGCCCGAGTCGAGGCGGCGACGCGGGGTCGGTGCCGCCCCCGGGTGTGTTGCCTGGAGTGGTTGGACCCACCGTTCTGCGGCGGGCACTGGATGCCGGAGCTGGTCACGCTGGCCGGCGGCCGGGAGATGATCGGCCGCCACGGGCGGCCGTCGCTCCGGATCGACTGGGCCGAAATCGCCGCGGCCTCCCCCGAGGTCATCGTGCTGGCGCTCTGTGGGTTCGACGTGGCCCGGACACGGGCGGAAGCGGCGGTGCCGGCCGCCCGTCCGGAGTGGCCGAAACTCCCGGCGGTTGGCACGGGCCGGGTCTACGCCACCGACGCCAGCAGTTTCTTCAGCCGATCGGGGCCCAGGATCGTCGACGGGCTCGAGATCTTGGGCGCGCTCCTGCACCCTGGGGCCGCGACCTGGTCGACGCCGCCTGAGGCGTGGGCGCCGCTCAATCTCGAAGATATCCGGGGCCCCCGCCGCCGGCGATCGGATGCGCCCGACCTGGCCATCCACGCTCCGCCGAGCGCGGGGGATCGTGGAGGCGAGGGCAGCGGGTGAGACGTTTCGGCGGTCGCGCCCGACCGCGAGGCGACGGCCGGAGGGGCCCGTGCTATCCTCGAGGGACCCCCACGCTCGAAACCGCCGCTGGTCCGCGTGCGACTCTGAGGTCAGTCATCGATCCGTGCTCGCGTGCGCACACCGAGCTCAGGCTCCCGATTCGACGGGGTTCTAGAATAGGGGAAATCAGGGGGAATCACGCCAGCGCCGCCGCGATCATCCGATGATTCCCCCTCGGGACGTGGCTCGTCTTCCGAGGGAGCCGGATGCCCTAGACCCGAGGGGTGTGGAGAGCCGAGCGCATCTCCTCGGGGGGGGCGTTCATCTCAGCAGTTGGGCAGCACGATCGCAATCTGCGCGCCGAAGTCATAGAAGTCAGTGGTACTCGTCCCCGTCATTCCCCCGCCCTGCCCGCCGACCCCTGCGATGGTGAAGACGTTGCGGCGGGGAAGACCGGTTTGCGTTCCGATATAGATGGTGCCGGTGATCTGTCCGCCTCCCCGTGACCCGCGTATCACAATCCCATACGCGTAGATCGGCGTCCCGTCGATCGCGCTGTCCGGCTGCTGCGTGATGGTGTACTCGCCGTCGAAGTCCTCAGGATCCTTGAAGAAGGGGGTTCTATTCGGATCCCGCGCTGGGTGAGGTGGTAGGCGTTTGGTGGCGCAAACTCGCCGGTCACCGCTCCGCCGCCTGGGCACCGCTGACGGAAATGTCGTCTTTGATGCGGTACCCGGAGAGGCCGTTCAGCTTGCGGTAGGCCGCCACGATCTCCGTCCAGGCTAGCCCGGTCACCTTTCACGGCCACGACCGCCAAAGCGGCCAGGGGCACCGCCAGCCAGGCGGCAAGCCCCAATGCCAGAGTCGTCACCATCGTTTGAGCAATCCGCGTGTGCCGGCTCACGGGGAGATCCTCCCTTCGTATTGGGACGGCGCGGCGGAGAGTAGCGCCCGTACTTGCGTCTATTCGGCGAGGCGTTATGGTGGCTGTTTCTTCTTGAACGTCCACGGGTCCATCGGCGGCAAGACCCCACCCGAGCATCGGTGGCATCAGTTCGTCTCATCTTTGGGTCAATCCTCGTCCGGGCCCGCCCCGTCTCCGCGGAGCTTCCCGGTTCTCGGAGCCGAGGCCCAGCGGGTTCGGCAGGGAGGGTGGCGCGGGTGCGGAATGATGGCGCAGGGCCGACCTGAGGTCTCGGGCGCCCGGGAAGGAGCGGATGGACTATGGGCGATGCATTTCCGACGGTGCGCGCCGCGGTTATACAGGCCGCGCCGATCGTGCTCAACCGGGAAGCGACGGTGGAGAAGGCGTGCGGCTTGATCCGGTCCGCAGCCACTCAGGGTGCGAAACTCATCGTGTTCCCCGAAGCTTACATCCCAGCCTACCTATGGGGCCTCGGGCTTGGGACCAAGCTGGGGAGCCGGTCGTCCGCCGGGCGACGGACGTGGGCCCGCTACTGGGCGAACGCGGTCGAGATTCCGAGCCCGGCGACCGACGCGATCTGCCGCGCCGCTGAGGAGGTGGGCGCATACATCGCCATGGGCGTCATCGAGCGCGACGCGACATACAGCCGCGGGACGCTCTTCTGCACGCTGCTCTACGTCGGACCGGACGGACAGATCCTGGGACGCCATCGGAAGCTCAAGCCGACCGCGGCCGAACGTCAGATTTGGGGAGAGGGCGACGGGAGCACGCTGCCGGTATTTCCGACTGAATTTGGGCGCCTGGGCGGGTTGATCTGTTGGGAAAACTACATGCCGCTTGCACGGATGGCCGTGTACACTCAGGGCGTCGACCTCTACGTCGCGCCGACGGCGGACTCCCGCGATTCCTGGCAGGCCACGATCCGTCACATCGCCTGCGAGGGGCGCTGCTTCGTCCTCTCCTGTTGCCAGTACGTGACGAAGGCGATGTTTCCGGCGGACCTGGAGGTCCACGAGGAACTCGACGACCAGCCCGAGGTCCTCTCCCGCGGCGGCAGCGCGATCATTGGGCCGCTGGGGGACTACTTAGCGGGGCCGTTGTTCGGCAGTGAGGACATCTTGACCGCAGATCTCGACCTGCGGCGGGTCGTTGAGGGCCGGTACGATTTCGATGTCACGGGCCATTATGCCCGACCCGACGTCTTCCGGTTGATGATCAACCGCGCCGCGACGCCGCCGGTTGAGGGGGTCTCCACCGAACCCGAGCGGTCGACCGGGTCCGGCGAGGCTGCCCCTGACGAGACCCCGCCGCGCCTGCGAAGTCTGGCGCCGGTGGCGTTCCCAAGCCGGGAGGCGCGGTAGGCCCGGCGGACAAGTGATGTGCGGCCTTCGCCCCGCCCTCCCCGGAAAATGGAGGGCTCCTCACCGCCGATTTCAATCCGGACCGGAGGCGTTCGAAGAGGCGCCTCCCCGCGGGATTGAGCTCAGACCCGGTCGTGACCTGACGGGCCATTCCCGCTGTCGGCCGGGTTCGATTACTCCGCCGCGGCCATTGCGGGGTCGCGGCCGGGGACCGCGCGGCGGCTGACGGTAATGATGCCAGCGAGGACGAGGAGCGAGCCGAGCAGGAGGCGCCAGTCCGCTCGTTCGCCGAGGAACGTGATCCCGAGGAAGAGGCCGACGACGGGGAAGACGTAGGTCACGAGCGACGCTCGCGTCGCCCCCCACACGCGGATCAGGTAGAAGTAGAGCAGCTAGCACGCAGGACCCCAGGACTCCGAGCCAGGCCATCGCGACCCAAGGCAGCGCCGCGACCGGAAGGTGAATGGGGCGCTCCGCCAGGCCCACCGAAGACCAGAGGAGCATGTCCCCAACGAGGACGACCATCGTCGACTGCACCAACGGGGGTTCCTCCTGGAGGTGTCGGCGCGAAAAGATGGCGGCGATGGCGTAGCTGATCGTGGCCGCGAGCAGCGCCGCCTCTCCCCATACGGTTCCGTGAAGCCCTTCGGGACCGAGGTCGCGGCTACCGAGTATGACCACCCCGCCAAATCCGACGACCAGCCCCAGGAAGCGGGTGGGCGTGATCCGCTCATCGTGCAGCCAAACATGGGCGATCAGGATCGTGAACAGCGGCATCGTGCCGTTCAGGATCGCCGCCAACCCCGAATCGATCTTGGACTCCCCCCAGGCGATGAAGGCGAACGGCGCCGCGGATTGCAGCGTGCCGAGCACCACGTACCAGCAGGGTGCGGCGTCCGCGCGGAAACGGTTGCCGCACGACCGCCATCACGATGAGCAGCCCGAGGAGGCCGATGCCCAAGCGAAGCGCGGCGACCAAGAGGGGGCCCATGAAGGCGATGGCGATCTTGATCCACAGGAACGACGAGCCCCACACCAGGCCGAGCAGCCAGAACGCGCTCCACTCTTTGAGTTTCAACGGGGCTCCTCTTGGGCTGGCGATCGCGCCTGCCGATCGTGCCTGCCGATGCCACGGTACGTTAAGATAACGGGAGAGTCTATTTGATAATTGCGTCGAACTCTCAAGGGGGGAGATTCAATGACGGGGGATCTTGCCGGTAAGGTCGCGATCGTCACAGGGGGCGGACGCGGCATCGGCCGGGCGATTGCCCAGCGGCTCGGCGAGGACGGCGCCGACGTCGTGGTGGTGGACCGCGATGAGGC
>DATEHM010000064.1:0-14330 GCA_035279545.1 bacterium
CTAGGTACTCCAACTGGGGAGACACCGCCTTTTTATCGCATCGCTGAGTTGCACTTCCCGTCATTGGAGGCGCTTCAGAAGGCGGCCAGTTCTCAGGGCGCTCAGGAGGCAATTGCTGACGCCGTGGCCCTATCGACAGGAGGAGCGCCTATCTTCGTGGTTGCGGAAGAGGAGAGGCCTGTTCCTTTCTAAACGGCTGGGCGCTGACTTGACTAGTTCAGTCCGCTACTTCGGCGCGACCATCCTCGGGGGGCGCCTGCACGTGACGGGCGTTCCTGAATGGGGTCCGTGGGATTCCTCACGCAGCGATTATTTCCCGGAAGACCAGATCATGATTGTGTCGGAGACCGGGGACCGGCTGTTTCGGACACTGGAGGAACTCGAGGCCGGTATCCAAGCGCCTATGGGTGTCGCCCCACGCGGAGATCTGGATCCTGGAGAGTCTGGAGGGCGAGGCACGGGACAGGGCGTGATGTCACGCGGGGGCCGCACGGTAGCGGGCCGGCGTACCCGGCCCGCCACCCGCGTGCTTTGTTAAGGCGATTACGAAATTGGGGGCTTGAAGAAGGCGACGGCGAAAACCGCGCCCTGGCTATCCCGACAGACGGCGAAGCGGCCGATGCCGGGGATGTCCGTCGGCGGGAGCAGCACCGTCCCTCCAAGCTGCGTGACCTCGGCGGCCGTCGCGTCACAATCCGTGACGCCGAAATAGGTGAGCCAGTTCGGAGGCACCTCTCGGAGGCGCGCCGGCCTGGCCATCATCCCGGCGATCATGGTGGTCCTGGCCTTGAAGATCGTATAGGAACTTTCCTCGCTCGTATCGACCAAGTCGGAGGTCCAGTCGAACACCGTGCGGTAGAAGCGGCCGGCGGTCTCGATGTCGGGCGTCATGAGTTCGTTCCAACACATCGCGCCTTTCTCGCTGATCAACGCCGCGCCGGCGTGCCGCTTGGGCTCCCAGATCGCCACGTTCGCGCCGGTAGGGTCGACGATCTGCGCCGACCGGCCCACGTCAAGGACGTCGGTTGGGCCGTGGACCACTTTCCCGCCGTTTTGCAGCGCCCGCTTTGCAATCTCGTCGGCGTTTCTCACGGTGATGAACGGGATCCAGTGCGACGGCACGCCGCGCGATTGCAGCTCCTCCGGGAGCGCGTAGAGCCCTCCGACGCTCTGGCGCCTCTGTTCGCAGAAGGTGTAAGTCATGCCCGGGCCCGCGGGCATGTCGTTGAACTGCCACCCGAACAAGCCGCCATAGAATCGCTTCGCGGAGGCGGGGTCGGTAGTCCCAAGGTTCACCCACGAAAACTCGCCGTGCTGGTATTCTGTTCTTGTCGCCATATCAGCCTCCCGTCAGCCTCAGTTCCCTTCCATCCGATAGTCGTTCGGCGAACTCGGAAATCGACAATTTGACATATAATCTTCGAAAACCAGTTTGGACAAAGCTTCAGCAAGACTGGTATTGTCATTCTTATCGCCGACGGGATTGATTCTTTTCCCCCGGAAGTGCTTAATCTCGACTACTCAGTATTGATCTGGGAGCGGACCCCCATCGATTGAATCCCCGGGACCGCGCTGCGCTGGCCCAACAAGGAGTCAGAGAGGCCACTTTTGCCCATGGGGGACCGGCGAATCAGCCCAGGCTTCTTCTCGACCTTGCCCCGGCTGCTTCGCACTACTGAGCGCGACCATAGCGATCTTCAATGCGTATACCATCATCGGCATCAGGCATGGAAACCTCGAACAGAACTACGTCATCAATCGCCTCAATCCGATGAATGGTACCGGGAGCAAGATTTAATGCGCTCCCGGCTGGCGGTTCTATTATAATGACACATCCTTGAGATTCCTGTCGCGCTGTCAAAACGGAAATGTGGGTTAGAGGAGCACGCGCTAGCTCCCCCATCGTGCCGCCGATGCCAGTACGGCTTTTATCGACCTTACGATCTGAATTTATTGCGCCAAGAGCCCTCGCTTACGAAACCTGGATCAGCCGCCATAAAAACGATCGACTCCGCTCGAGCGTCGGTATCTCAGGGCCAGCTGCCTGACCGGCTCTGGCACCATAGCCACCTATCGTGGCTTTGACGGCTTGCCGACTGATCTCCCGCAGCTACCTCCTTCGATAAACGTGCAGTTCGAGCCTTGTCCCCATGGCGCCAGCCCCGCCCGGCGAGAGTTTAAACGACACGAGAATGTAAAATGTACTTGAGATCAGGAAAGGCAAGTTCCCGGACGGCTACGGCGCCGCAATGAGTGGTCTGAACCTCCGCCGGAGCATCTCATCTCCCCGTTCGCGCAAGGCGGCGTTACGGACGGCAGGCGACAGGCGAAAACTCTCCCCCGCGGCTAGACTCTCCTGCTGGACCCACTTGACGCGGGGCCTTCGCCTGTGCACATAGGTGCTAAGGGCACTACATACGGTGTCCGATTGTCGTAACTCCTCAGCCAGCACGTACGCGTCTTCCATGGCCATACAGCCCCCCTGGCCCATCATGGGCGAACTAGCGTGAGCGGCGTCGCCGATGAGCACCACGCGACCGATATGCCACTGATCTGCATCCACCCATTCGATGGGCGAGCAGTGGATCTGCTCGTCGTGCTCAAGAGCGGCGAGGTACTCCCGGACGAGTCCCCCGAATGCTGCAAAGCGATCGCGGACGCGTTCGAGCCGGCCCTGCAGCGCGTCGCGGAAGCGCGGCTCCGTAACATTACCAAAAGCGTACGTGCGGCCGCCGCCCACGGGGCAGAGTCCAAAGAAGCACCCGTCGCCCAGCAGGAACTGCAAGGCCGTCAGGCCGCGTGGACGGACCGGGGCAAGACTGCGCCAGGCCATTTGACCAAGATAGGCAGGCGGGACAGGGCTCAGCGTGAGGGCGCGCACGGTCGAAGAAATGCCGTCCGCTCCAACCACAAGATCGTATTCGCCGAAGGAGCCATCGTCAAAACCCACCGAGACGCGATGATCGTCCTGGATCAACGATGTGACCGAGGTACCGAGCCGGCGGGGCACGGCGACGGCGCCTGCCACAAGCACCTGCTGAAGTGCTGTCCGTTCGATACCGATGCAGAGCCCCACATCACCCCATAGCGCCCCCAGGTCGGTCTCGCAGAGCACCTCCCCCTGCTGGTCGCAAAACCCCCAGCGGCGGACGACCATCCCGGCATGTTCTACGCCCGCTCCCATGCCGAGCGCATGCAGCATGCGCATACCGTTGGCATGCACCATGATACCTGCCCCGACGGCGTGCCAAGCCGGGCTGCGCTCGACGAGCTCCGGCTTGAAGCCCAACCGGTGCAGGGCGCTAGCCAGGGTGAGGCCAGCGATTCCTCCGCCGACGATCAAGATTCTCTTAACGTCGGCCATTTCTTGCTCCGGTCTCGACAGCTTCGGTTTTGCAAAGGGACCTCGTTGCACTTCGAAATCGAGCGTCGGATACTATACTAAAGACATGCGCACAAGACGGCTTGGGCTCGAGAGAAGAGGCCTTTGGACTATAGTGAACTTGTGCGAATACCTGTGATCGGCAGCGTCCGTGCGATCGTCCCCACCGTATTGTGAGGGAAGAGAGAGCCGATAATGGCAAAAGGAGAAAACTCCACGTTCTTCCAGTTCTCGACCGACACTTTGCCTGCGCGCGCCCGCGGCAGGGCGGTCCGCGCGCTGTACGGCCATCCCATGCTTCCGACACGGCTGGAGCCTCTGGAGCCGCTGTTGGACTGCTCCATTCGCGTTGACATCACACAGCAGGCACTACCCGGCCTAGCTATCCTGTCGGGGAGCCTCTGTGGGCTGCGCCAGCACGTAAGACCCGAACGGTCTCTCCAGACCGGCACCGATGACCTGTTCTTCGGGGTGAACCTGGCCGGCACAAGCACAGCACACCAGGGCGGCCGGGAGGTCATGCTGCACGGCGGTGATGCACTCTTCGCGAATCGCGGAAAGACTGGCTTCACCATCAACCGGCCGACGCAGGTACGTTTCTTTGGACTGCGCGTGTCCCGCCGTACGCTCGCACCGCTGGTGACCAATCTTGACGATGCCGTGTTCCAGCTGATACCACATCATGCAGACGCGCTGAGGCTGCTGATAAAGTACATCAGCGTGGTCGTCAACGATCAGCCGCCCTCTGCGCCGGAGTTGAGGTGCCTCATCGCTACCCAGGTCTGTGATCTCATTGCATTGGCGATCGGCGCGACGCGAGACGCTGCACTCATCGCTCAGGGCCGTGGAGTCCGGGCCGCCCGTCTGGGGGCCATTAAGGCGGACATTGCGGCGAATCTTCGCGACTGCAACTTAAGCGCCGCGGCCATCGCAGCGCTCCATCGCGTGACGCCGCGCTACATCCACAAGCTCTTCGAGAGCGAAGGAATCACCTTTTCGGATTTCGTCCTTCGCCGGCGCCTCGGACTGGTGCATCGGATGCTTACCGATCCGCGCTTCGCCGGCCGTACTATCAGTTCTGTGGCGTTCGATATTGGATTCGGCGACCTATCGTATTTTAACCGGGCATTTCGCCGGTGCTACAACGCGACTCCATCCGAGGTGAAGTTTTCCGCGGTCAGAAGGTAGCGGTTCAGTATACATCGAGCGTGAGACTCACTGCCGTCGTTGGTACCCATCGCCAAGGTCGCGAGCCAACCAATGCCGCCGGGTTCGGTTGGGAGTCATAAGGTGTCAACACCGGGCTTGAACGCGATCGCGACCTCCCGACGCCAGCGTGTCTCAACAAATTCGGCCACCGTGATAGCCATACTCGGCCGCTGGAGTCCGAACCGCCTGGCACGACTATTCGCGAGGCGTTGCAGTCTGGCGCGTACGGCCTCCGTAAATAAAGGCCCCACCACCTCCTTATGGCGACGTCCGAATTGATCATTCCAGGAGATGTACCAGTGGCGCCCGCGGCGGAAGACTCCCGGGACCTTGCGGGCCATCCCCTCTACCTCGCGGTGGTGCTACGGTCCAGGAACGTCTCGATATCCTGGGGCCGGAAGCGTAGTTGTTTCCCAACACGCACAGCTCGCAGCCGCTTGGAAGCCACGAGTTCGTAAACCCGCGGGATCTTCACTTGGAGGAACTCTGACACCTACGCCGGGGTGAGCAGGTGATACGCAGGGATGCTGATTTCGACTGCCATCTCCTACCCTCTTTACCAACCGTCTGGTATTAAACATTATACCAAGCGCTTGGTATTATGCCAAGAGGGCAATCCTGGGCAGCTTGCAGGAATTTGACTGGTATTCCAAGCGTCTGGTACACTCTAGCCATCATGGCCAAGAAGGTGAAGCGTCACAAGGATCCCGCCGCAGTGGCGCTGGGCAGGAAAGGCGGCAAGGCGAGGATCGCCAAGCTGAGCAAAGAAGAACGCAGCCGCCTGGCAAGATTAGCAGTGCAGACGCGCTGGGCCCGCGCAAGAGCCGCGAAGAACACTCCTCCCGAGGGGCGGTGAGGGGATGAAGCGCGCCTCCGCCATCACGCATCCAGACGCCAGGGATCCCTCTGCCTTTATGCGCATTGCTGAGAGGCTCAGGAAAGAGTACGGTGCCACGCAGGTTATCGTCTACGGCTCCGTTGCCCGGGGAGCGGCCACGATCCACAGTGATATCGATCTGTTGGTGGTAGCTCCCTCAATCGAGAAGGCCTACTTACGGATGGCTCATGTTCTCGCGCTGATCCGTGATCTGAGCCGCGGCCTACCTGTGTCCCCGATCGTGCTGACCCCGGACGAACTCCGAGGTCGCTTGGCCCGGAAGGACCCATTCATCGAAGAGATTCTCAATGAGGGTATCGCGCTGTGACCGGTTCTCCAATGGACGGCACCGTCGAGGAATGGCGGCGGATCGCCCGTAGAGACTGGAAGCGAATCAGAGTCATGCTCACAGATGGAGATGGCGAGGCAGCGGGCTTCTTTCTTCAGCAATCACTGGAAAAGTTTCTAAAGGCCTTCTTGGCTTCGCGAGGGCAGCCTCTCAGGAAGATCCACGCACTTCAGGCCTTGCTCGACCTAGCGACGGCGGAACACCGAGGCTTCGAGCGATTTCGTCCGTTGTGTGAACGCGTCTCAGGCTACTACGTACTTGCCCGCTACCCGGACGCGGGCGAGGCACCTGAGGTAGCGCAAGTTCAGCAGGATTTGGACGAAGCCAGAAACCTGATTCTGGCGCTCTTTCCTAATGAAAAGCTGGCCTAACGGCCGCGAGGATTCCTACACCTCAGGTTGGGGTCACAAGCAAATATCGCGGGCATATCCAGCTCGATGGTCCCAAGCGAGATGGGCGAGCGGAAAGTCTTAATGACAAAGGCCAAAGATTGGTGGAGGCGGCGGGAATCGAACCCGCGTCCTGAAGCCGCGAGGGCAAGGCATCTACGCGCGTATCCTGCGAATTTGGGTTCGCGAGGCCCGGACTCCCGCAGGCGGGATTCCAAACCGCTAGCTCTCTAGGTCTTAGCCAACGCTCCCGGAGCGAAGAACGTCGGAGCAGCCGACTGTTGACGCCCGACCCCCGCCCGCCGGCGTTGCGGGGCGAGCGACGCTACTTAGTTAAGCAGCGTAAGCGAGCTGTGTATCGGCGTGTATGCGCCGTCCAGTTGTTTAGCGAGGACCTGGACCACCTCGGCGCGCCACCCTGCTTCTGCCTGCTCAGTCGAGACCTTTCGCCCCCATTCTGAAGGATATAGCCGGGCCCAGATACATCCCCGGCTTGCACCCGTATTATACCACGAGCACGGTGGGAGACCCGGACCCGCAGGCGGCTACGATCGGCGAGGCCTCGGCGTCCTCGCGCCCAGGTTCCTGGCGATCCGCCGCTCCGCATCCCTTTCGGCGATCCGTTCCCGCTTGTCGTACAGGTGTCGTCCACGCGCGACCGCGAGTTCAACCTTGAGGACCCCCCGTCGGAAGTACAGTCGGAGCGGCACTAAAGTGTAACCCTTCTGGTCGGTCTTGCTCTTGAGCCGGAGGATCTCGCGGTGGTGCAACAGGAGCTTGCGTGTCCGCAGGGGATCGTGGTTGTGAATGTTGCCCTGCGCATACGGGCTGATATGCAGATGATGCAGCCATACTTCGTCGCCTTCCACGCGGGCAAAGGCGTCCGAGAGGCTGGCCCGGCCCTCGCGGAGCGATTTCACCTCCGTGCCGGTCAGAACGATCCCGGCCTCGTGAGTCTCCTCGATCCAGAACTCGTGCCGCGCCCGGCGGTTGGTCGCTACCGGCTTCGTGCCTGCGTCCCGGGTAGCGTCTGGGGTCATGGCCCTCACGCACCCCGGACGAAGGTCCCCTTGGCCTCAGCCAGCGGGGTCCCGTCCGGCAGGGAAAGAACGGCCTCGGCGGTAAACAGCTTCGCCCGCTCGCTGGTCAGCGTCGCGGTCACCACCAACCGCCTGCCGACCGGCGCCTCCCGGCGAAAGCGGATTTCCAGCCGGGCGGTGAGCGATTCTTGTCCTCTCATGTGAAACAACTGGGCCATCGCATCGTCCAGGGCTGCGGTAACGATCCCGCCGTGCAGAACGCCCTCGTATCCTTGGTAGTGGGCTCCCGGGGTAAACTCCGCCCGGACGCGATCCCCGTCCGCCGTGAACCTCAACCGAAGCCCAATCGGGTTCTCCGGGCCGCAGGCGAAGCAGCCGCTCCCGTCACGCATCCGCTCGCCCTCCGCCCCTTTCGAGCGCGGCGTAAAGGGATTCTAACGCAGCCGTCAGCTCCTCATATCGTTGGACCGTCTCCCGCGCACGGCCGGCGTCGCGGTAGAGCTCCGGATCACCCATCAGGCGGCTCAGGTCTCCCATCTCCCGCTCCAGGACTGTAATCTGCGCCATGATCTCCTCCGCCGTGGGCCCCGACGCGCGCGGCGCCGCAGCGGACCCTCGGGACGGTCGCGGAGACCGCTGGACTGCGGCGTCCCTGGCCGGGACCGACGCCGGGGGCACCGTCCCGGGCGTCCCTCTGCCCGGGGTCGCTTTGCCGGCGGGGCGGGCGGCTGCCGGAGCCGCGGTTGGCGCCAGAGTCCTCCCCTCGGCGGTCGATACGCCCGCCAGTTCCTCCCGGTACTTATGGTAAGGGCCCGGTACCGATCGCACCCGACCCTCGCCGAGAACCAGGAGCTGGTCGGCCAGCCGGTCGATGAAAAACCGATCATGCGAGACGAACAGAATGGCCCCGGGAAAGCTTCTGAGCGCGGCCTCCAGGGCTTCCAGCGTGGTGAGATCCAAGTGGGTCGTGGGCTCGTCGAGAAGCAGGACGTCGGGCCGGTCCAGGACGAGTTTCGCCAAAGCCACCCTCCGCCGCTCCCCCCCGCTCAGTTGAGCCACCCTCTTGTCGACGTCCTCCCCCGAGAACAGGAACCGGCCGAGCAGCGACCTGACCTGGGCGGGCGTGACAGGGCGAGCGCCCAGCACCTCCCCCAGCACCGTCTGGTTCAGATCCAGGGACTCCTCAGAATGCTGCGCGAAGTAGCCGATGCGCATTCCCGGGGCGGGGTCCACGTGGCCGGCCGTCGGCGGCTCGGCGCGGGCGATGATCCGGAGGAGCGTCGTCTTCCCCGCCCCGTTCGGCCCGATTAACCCGATCTTCTCCCCCCGATGGACCTCGAGATTCACCCCCTCCAACACCTCCAGATCCCCGTAGCGCTTGGCGACGCCGCGCAACCGGAGCACAATCTGGGGGTTGCGGCGGGGTGTCTCCAGAT
Source organism: bacterium (assembly GCA_035279545.1). Classification (GTDB taxonomy): domain Bacteria; phylum Sysuimicrobiota; class Sysuimicrobiia; order Sysuimicrobiales; family Segetimicrobiaceae; genus Segetimicrobium. The sequence goes on from DATEHM010000064.1 coordinate 8,683, forward strand.
GAATCGCCGCGGTGCGATGGGTCCGCGGCGCGGCGACGGGCTGGATCTTCGCGAGCCGCTTCTCGCGCGACTTGGCCTGTCGACTCTTCTGCCCGGCGTGATAGCGGCGGATATACGCCTTCAGGCCCTCGATCTCTTCCTGCTGGCGCTCAAAGGCCTCCTGCTGGCGGGCCCGGCGCGCGACCCGCTCCGTGACGTAGTAGGAGTAGCTCCCCGGGTACTCCTCGATCCGTCCATCTTCGAGATCCAAGGTTCGCGTCGTCACCGCGTCGAGGAGGAAGCGGTCGTGGCTCACGAGGAGCATGGCCCCGGCGTATTGTTTGAGAAACGACTCCAGCCACTCCTGGCCGTCGAGGTCAAGGTGGTTCGTGGGCTCGTCGAGGAGGAGCAGATCGGGTCCGGAGAGCAGCAGGCGCGCGAGCGCCGCCCTGGACCGCTGCCCGCCGCTCATCGAGGCGAGGGGCTGGTGGAACTGCTCCTCGCGGAACTCCAAACCGCGCAACGTCCGCCGGACTTCGGTCTCAAAGGTGAACCCGCCCCGCGCCTCAAACTGATCGCGGAGGCGGCCGTACTCCTCGAGCGCCCCCGAGAGGCGCGCGTCATCCCCGTGCACCTCGGGGGCGGCCAGCAGCGCCTCGAGTTCCGCCAGGCGCCGCTCGGTGGCGGCGACGCGGGCGAACGGGGCGGCCGCCTCGTCCCAGAGCGTGCTCGCATCATCGACCACGGGATTTTGGGGCAGGTACCCGATCACCGCTCCGCTGGCGACGGTGCGGGTGCCGCCGTCGGGGGCCTCCAACCCTGCCACTACCCGCAGCAGCGTGGTCTTGCCCACCCCGTTCCGGCCGACCAGGGCGACCTTCTCCTGCGGCTCCAGGGCGAAGGAGACGGCGGTCAGCACCGGGGAAGCCCCGTATGACTTGGTGAGATCAGCGGCAAGGAGCAGCGGCATCGGCGTGGGGGCCGGGGGATAACTCGGGCCCGAACGAGTGTACTCAATGCGGGGCGGACGTGTCAAGGGAGCGTATCAGCAGGGGACGCCCGGGCGCAGCCCGAATGATGCGGAGACGTGCGGCGGCTGGTGGTCACGGGGATCGGGCTCCTCATCACGGTCGTCCTGGGGGGAGATCTGCGCGCCACGGCCGCCCTCCCCGCGCCCCCATCGAACTGGGCAGTGCTGATCGAACATAACGCCTTCTCCGGCCGGTATCCCGATCTTCCGGTCGGGTATGCTAACTCCACGCGGATGCTCACCGTTCTGACGCGGCGGGGGTGGGCACCGGATCATATCCTCCTCATCCGGAACGACTTGGACCCGATGCTTCTCCAGCACGCGGTCGGTTGGCTGGCCGCCCGGGTCCGCCCCAGGGACACGGCGTTGCTGTACGTGGCGAGCGAGTACGCGTGGCTCGACGGGAACCTGGACTGGGATCTGGTCATGCCCACCCTGTGGACGCGCCTGCGGACATCCAAGCGCGTGCTCATCGCCGAGACCTGCTTCGCGCAGCGGCTGGTGGACGCCGTGCGGGGGATCCCGGGACTCGCGCTCCCCGCCGTGGGCCGGGACGAGTGGGATTGGTGGGGCGTCCGAGAGACGGGGAAGATCATGCGTGGGGCGCCGTTCACCTACTTTCTGGGGCGCGCGCTGGCCGCTCAGCCGGAGGGGGTTCCGCTCGACTTTGCCGCCGCATTTCCGGAGGCGGTGGCAGGGGCCCAGGAATACTTCCGCGCGGTGATCGCGGCGACCCCGGGCGCGTTGGATTCGTTCCATAACCGGGGCAGCCACCCCGAGCGGCTCGCCCGCTTCCCCAACCCCCGCCTGGTGGGCGGGAGCGAGACCGTGGAACCGGAGCTCCAGGCCGCGTCCACCCCCTGACCTCACCCCGCCCCCAGCAACGCCTCCGCGGTTACGGCTTATGCTCCCGGCCCCATTCCATCTGGGCTTCCCGAAGGAGGTCGACGGCATGCCGCAGGACCGGGAGAATCACCGTCAGCCACTCGCGGACGCCGCGCGGGCTGCCGGGGAGGTTCACGATCAGGGTGTGGCCGCGAATCCCGGCGACCGCCCGCGAGAGCATCGCCAGCGGCGCGGCGGACACCGTCGCCACCCGCGCCGCCTCCGGGATGCCGGGCACCTGACGCTCGATCACCCGGAGGGTAGCTTCGGGGGTCACGTCCTTGGGCGCCACCCCGCTGCCGCCGGTGGTCAGCACGAGGTCGACCTGCAACGTATCGGCCATGTCGGCAAGCGTCTTGGCGATCATCTCGAGGTCATCTGGCACCACGATGTGGGCGATCACCTCGGCACCCTGCGCGGCCAGCGCCTGGGCGAGGTACTGTCCGCTCTCGTTCTTCCCCTGGCCGCGGCTGACCCGCTCACTCGCCGTGACGATCCCGCATCGCACGCCGGCGAGCCGCTTCTCTTCGCTCATCGACGGCGCCTCGCCCCCTTCCCGCGCTGGGTCGCCGGCTCGCGGCACACGTAGGTCCCGGATTTGCCCCCGGCCTTCCGCGCCAGCCGGATGTGCTCGATGCGCATCCCGCGCTCGACGGCCTTGAGCATATCGTAAATGGTCAACCCGGCCGCCGCGACGGCGACGAGGGCCTCCATCTCCGCGCCGGTGCGTCCCACCGTCCGCACCCGTGCCTCGATCTCCACGCGGGAGCGGCGCGGATCGGGCGTCAGCCCGACGGCGATCCCGGTGAGCGGGATGGGGTGACAGAGCGGGATCAGCTCCCAGGTTCGCTTCGCGGCGGCGATGGCGGCGATCTGAGCGACCGCAAGCACGTCGCCCTTTCGAGCCGCCCCGCGGGTGATCATTCGGAGGGTGGCCGGCGCCATCACGACCGCGCCCCGGGCGATCGCCTCCCGAACGGTCTCCGGTTTGTCGCCCACGTCAACCATGCGCGCCCGTCCGAGGCGATCCAGATGGGTGAGCGGCCGGCGGGCGGCGCGGTCAGTGGACACGTTTCTCGTACCCGCGCCAGTACGGCTCGCGCAGCTCGTGCTTCGTGATCTTCCCCGTTCCGGTCTTCGGCAGGGTGTCCCGGAACTCTACCGAGCTCGGCACCTTGAACCCCGCCAGGCGGCTCCGGCAGTGGGCGATGATCTCTTCCGCCGCCGCCCGCTGCCCGGGCTTGAGCACGACCAGCGCCTTCGGCGTCTCCCCCCACCGCTCGTCCGGCACCGCGATCACCGAGCACTCGAAGACCGCCGGGTGGGCGGCGAGCGCTTTTTCGATCTCCACCGAGGAGATGTTCTCGCCGCCGCTGACGATGATGTCCTTCTGGCGGTCCACAATCGTCGCGTAGCCCTCGGCGTCGACCACGGCCATGTCGCCCGTGTGAAACCATCCACCGCGCATGACCGCCTCGGTCGCCTCAGGATCCCGGAAGTATCCGTCCATCACCACGTTGCTTCGGGTCACGATCTCGCCCACGCTTTTGCCGTCGCGCGGCACCTCACGCCCCTGACCGTCCACCACCCGCATGTCCACGCCGATCACCTCGAACCCGGTCGTCGAGCGCCGCCGCAGATCGTCCTCCGCACCGCCCCCCAGGTGGGCCTTGGGGAGCGCCTTCGCCAGGAGCGGGGAGGTCTCGGTCAACCCGTAGCCGACGAGGCAGAGACATCCAAGCTTCTCCTCCATCGCCCGGATGAGGCTCTGGGAGGCCGGTGCGCCGCCGCTGACGGCCCGGCGCAGGCTGGTCAGGTCGAACGTCCCGATCGTCGGCTCGTTGATCAGCATGTTGTAGATCGTGGGCACCCCCAGCAGGATCGTGATCCGCTCCCGGTCGATCAGTCGCAGGATGTCCTGGGCGACGACCCGGCGCAGCATGACGTGGGTCCCGCCGACCGCGGTGAGCGATTGAGGAGTCCCCCAGCCGTTGACGTGAAACAGCGGCACCACGTGCAGGACCCGGTCGGCGTCGGACATCCGCATCGACACGTTGAAGTGGAGCGCGTGCAGCGCCAGCGCGCGGTGGGTCAGCGCCACGCCCTTGGGGCGCCCGGTCGTGCCGCTCGTGTAAAACAGCTCGCAGACGGCATTTTCGTCCACCTGCAGAATATCCGGTCCCGGGTCGGGCGCCGCCCGGGCGAGCAGGGTCTCATACCGGTGCGCTTCCGGATCTTCCCCCTCGATGATGACCGTGTGGCGAAGCGACCTGAGTCCGCCCCGCACGCGATTCACCAGGTCCTTGAAGTCGCGGTGGTAGCAGAGCACCGTGGCCCCGCAGTGGTCGAGCACATAGGCGATCTCCTCGGGGGCGAGGCGGATGTTGATCGGCGTGAGGACGCCGCCCGCCTGCGGGACGCCGTAGTAGGCCTCGAGCAGATGGTGCGTGTTGTAGGAGATGAACGCCACGCGGTCGCCGGGCGCCACCCCGAGGCTGCGCAGGGCGCCGGCCAGCCGGTCGGCCCGCTCGCCGAACTCGCGGTAGGTGAAACGGCGCTCCTCGTCCACCACCCCGATCTTGTCGCCGAAGTTGCGCACCGCCCTGCGCTTGTAATCGAGCGGTGTCAGCGGAACGAACATCGCCCATCCCTCCTACGGGTCGAACAGCTCGACGTCCACCTCGGCGCCCGACGCCACCCCCCCCTGCCCCAGGGGAACCACCACCAGGCCATCGGCGCGGGTCATCGTCGTCATGATCCCGGACTTCCCGAGCTGGGGCACGGCCCACCACACCCCGCCCCGCTCCTCCAGGAGGACCCGGACGTGATCCTCCCGGCCCCCGGCCGAGGGGACCCGCCCGTCCATCCGGGCGCGGACGGTCCGGCCGAAACGCCGCTCCGCGCTCTGGCCCGCAAGCCCGCGCAGCAGATCGCGGACGAACACGTCGAAGATCACCATCCCGCTCACCGGATGGCCGGGCAGCCCGAGGATCGGCGTGCCGCCGACGAGCCCGAGGATCGTCGGCTTCCCCGGCTTGATGCTGACCCCGTGCACGACGACGCCGGGCCGTCCCAACGTGTTGATCGCCCAGGCCACCGAGTCTTTCTCCCCCACCGAGCTCCCCCCGCTGACGAGGACGAGATCGGCCGCCGCGCACGCCGACCGCACGGCCCCGAGGAGCCGGTCCCGGTCGTCGGGGATGATCTCGTACACGTCCGGCACCCCCCCCTCTCGCTCGACGAGGGCCGAGATCGTGTACGTATTGATGTCGCGGACCTGGCCGGTGGCGGGACGGCGTTCGGGGGGGATGATCTCGTCGCCGGTGGCGAGCACCGCCACCCGGGGGCGGAGGAACACGTCGACCTCCACGACCCCGATCGCGGCGAGGAGGCCCACGTCCTGCGGGCGGAGCCGTGTCCCCCGGCGCAGCACCGCTTCTCCCTCCCGGACGTCCTCGGCCCGGCGGATGACGTTCTCGCTGGGGGGGACTCCACGCCTGACCTCGATCGTCTCGGCGCTACGCGCCTCGACCTGCTCCAGCATGACGACGGCATCGGCTCCCGGCGGCAGCATCCCGCCCGTCGGGATGCGGGCCGCCCGGCCCGCCTCCACGGCGAACGTCGGCGGTTCGCCCATCCGCACCTCGCCGGCGATCGCCAGGCGCGCGGGCCGTCCGTCGGCGACCCCCGCGGTGTCCGCGGCCCGGACGGCGTAACCGTCCACCGTGGATTTGTCGAACTCGGGGAGGTCTTC
>DATEHM010000065.1:0-3380 GCA_035279545.1 bacterium
CGATTCGAGGCTGCCGCACTGGACCATCTTCGAGTTGGCCGGGCACTTCGACATTTCGATCGGATTGGCGCGGATGCTGATGGCCGCGCCGCAAGAGGGCCAGCCCGGACGGGATCGGACGAGCTTTTTCATCTTCCCGCGTTCGGAGGTTGCGCCCGTCGTCTATGACTACGCCTACAAGATGGTCGAGGGCAAAACGCCGAAGGATATGCCTGGCGTGCTACACGAAACCTTCAGCAAGACGATCGAGGAGGCAAGGCGGACGCGAGCGGATGTTGTCGGCCCCGGATACTACGCGCTCATGCGGGTTGACGAGTTCATCCCGAGCCGCGTGGTGGAGGCTGTGGTGCACGGCATGGACCTGACCGACGCGCTTGGACGGGAGAGCATTGCGACGCCGGCGGGGATTGCGATGACGGCCGCAATTCTCGACGACCTCCTAGCGCGGCGCACGGTCGCTGGGCGTCCTACGGATCTGGGCGATGACCTCGATTGGATTCGCGCCGCATCCGGCCGCGGCGCGCATCCAGACCCGCGGCTGCCCATCATCGGCTAAGGCGCCACCCGAACCCTCCCCCGGAGGCAAGCGGGGGAGGGTTCGGGATGGCTAGTGGGGAGTCGGAGTCGGGGTTGCGTACAGCTGCAAGATGCCCGGATTCAACGAACCCTCAACTGCAACCCCACGCTGAATCTCCCGCGCAGGGGGAGGGAAACGAAGGCAGGTTCGTTGACTCCGCTATGGACATGAGTCTCGCGGAAGGCGAGGTTCAGACCTCTAACCAGATCGGTTTTGGACTCGCCGTCCAAGTCAAGGCCTGAGGCGCCGTGCGTATCACTCTGGTCCAGCAGGGGCTTATCGTCCAACAGGAGTTCGCCAAGCTGCTGATGATGGGAAGCAAGGGCCGGATCGAGCTCGCTCCACCGCTAACCGACGACGAACGGCGCGACTACGAGATCCATGTACGGGGACAGTACGGCTTCGGGCTGGCGGTCCAGGTGAAGAGCACGATGACGCTTCACCGGTACGGCGGCAACGCCCACTATCTGCGCTGCTTCTTCCCGGTTCGCAAGACGCGGATCGTGAATAACCCGTTCTATTGGTACTTCATCGCGTACCTCGATCCGAAGCTGATGCGATTCGCAGACCCGGTCTTCGTCATCCCATCCACGGAATTTCACAAACATGCCGCGCCCCACACCAAGGGAGCCTTTATGACCTTCACTTTCGTGGCAAACATGGAATCCAAGACTCGCGACCAGTGGCATCAGTACCGGGTCAAAACGCTTGACCTCGGACAAAAGTTGCTCGAGGTCATGGTGGATCTGCGACGGCATCACGGCCTTGGTGAACAGTCGGCGGCCCTCCTATCAATACCGGACGCTCTTCGAGTACAGATGGCAAAGGGCCGCGCCCTCCCACAACTGCGCAAACGAGTGGCCTAGGCTAACCAGCCCCCACCCCGACCCTCCCCGGGAGCGGGGGAACGGAGATGGCCCGTCCATCTGGCGGGTGCCTGGGCGCCCACCTTCCCGGATAATGCCTTTGATGGCACCTACAGGACGAAAGCGAGATATGGCCTCGACTGAGCGAAAGAGCCCCCACCCTGGCCCTCCCCCAAAGGGGGAGGGGAATTCGAATGAGAAGCGGAATTTGAAGGGTCGCCTGGTGGTCACCGGGGGAGGCGGATTCCTCGGCTCGCGGGTCGTCAACTGGCTACGGCAGCGCGGCGCCTCGGATATCTTCGCCCCGCGTTCGGAGCGCTTCAATTTGGTCGAGCGCGACAGCTGCCGCGAGGTCGTCCAGGGCGCCGACACCGTGATCCATCTGGCGGCTCGCGTCGGCGGCATCGGCTTCAACCGCGAAACCCGGGCACGCTCTTCTTCGACAACCTGATGATGGGCACCCAGTTGATGGAGGAAGCCCGGCTCGCCGGTGTCAAGAAGTTCGTCGCCGTCGGCACGGTCTGCGCGTATCCCAAGTTCACCCCCGTCCCCTTCCACGAGGACAACCTCTGGGACGGCTACCCCGAGGAGACAAACGCCCCCTACGGGCTGGCCAAGAAGATGCTGCTGGTGCAGGCGCAGGCCTACCGGCAGCAGTACGGCTTCAACTCGATCTACCTGCTCCCGGTCAACCTCTATGGACCTGGCGATAACTTCGACCCGCGCTCCTCCCACGTCATCCCGGCCCTCATCCGCAAGATCATGGCGGCCAAGCAGAACGGAGAGAAAACCGTCGAGGTTTGGGGCGATGGCTCGGCCAGCCGCGAGTTTCTGTACGTCGACGACGCGGCTGAGGCAATCGGGCTGGCGACCGAGCGCTACGAGGGGAGCGAGCCCGTCAACCTCGGTGCCGGCCGCGAGATCACGATAAAGAGCCTGGTCACGGTCCTCTGCGAGCTGATCGGCTACGAGGGGCAGATCAAATGGGATACGACCAAGCCAAATGGCCAGCCTCGTCGCAGCCTGGACGTCGGCCGGGCCGAGAAGGCATTCGGTTTCAGGGCGAAGACCGACTTCGAGACCGGCCTGCGCCGCACAGTCGACTGGTGGGCGGAGCAAGCGGCGGCGCGGACCGGCGCAGCCGCAAGAGTGGCGGTTTCCTAACCCCTGCTCCCCGCTCGGGGAAAAATTACCCTTCCCCCTGCTGGGGAGGGCAGGGTGGGGGCTGGGGCCTTACAATTGGCTCCCGATGGGCCGCGATCTGACGCTACGGCTACCGGCGGATCGCCCCGGCGAGCTTGCCAGGGTCGCCCAGACGCTGAGCCGCGCCGGCGTCAACATCGAGGGCATCGCCGAGATCGAGGGCGTCGTCCATATCCTGGCTCGCGATCCCAGTGCTGCCCGGTCGGCCCTGCGCGCGGGCGGCTACATCATGGACGGCGAGCTCGAGGTGCTGGTGGTGCCGATGACCGATCGACCCGGCGAGCTATCGATGATCATGCAGCGGCTGGCTGACGCCTCGGTGAACCTGCGGTTTCTATACCTCGCCACGGGAACCCGTGTCGTCATCGGGTGCGACAACGTGACCCAGGCCCGCGCCGTGCTCGACCAAAGCAACAACTAGCAGACCTTTCGCCTGACCAAGCGCGGCTTTAGGTCTTTGGTCGAGCTCCTGGAGAAACCGCGACTCAACGTCGTGTGTTTTGGACCGGTTCACCGTTGCACCTGAAGGTCTCATGGCTATAAGCCTCGTCCAGCAAGGCGTCATCGTCCAGGATGAATTCGCCAAGCTGGTGATGATGGGTAGCCGCGGACGGATCGAGCTTGGCCGCCCGCTCACCGACGAGGAGCGCCGTGACTACGAGATCCACACCCGTGGCGAACACGGCATTGGCTTGGGGGCCCAGGTAAAGAGCGTCCGCCAGCTCACCCGCTCG
>DATEHM010000066.1:0-2929 GCA_035279545.1 bacterium
GAGCCGCACCCCGCCGCGACTGATCACGACGGGGCGCGTCGTCCCTCACGGCGTGTCGGGCGGGATCACCCCGGTCGGCACCGCCGGCGCCCTGGCCGGCGCCCTGCTGATCAGCGCCGTCGCCGCGATCCTGGCCCCCGGCGTCCCCGCGCGTATCGGCGGGTTGCCGATTCTGGTGGCCGGATTCTCGGGCGCAATGCTGGACAGCCTGCTCGGGGCGACGATCGAGGATCGCTTCCGCTGGTTGAACAACTCGACGGTGAACCTGCTGGCCACCGCTTGGGGGGCGGGCCTCGTGATGGCCCTGAGACATTAGGCCGGAAAATATCAAAGCCGACCTCTCTCGAGAATCGGCAGCATTGCCCCATTGGACTCGCCTGGTCAGCTTCTGCTACTCGTCATTATACCCCTATTTATAGGAAAGTCAAACATATTGAGGCCCGCCCCCTGGGCCCCCCCCGCGCTGCCGCGTTCAATGCCGGAAGTGCCGGACGCCCGTGGTGACCATCGCGATCCCCGCCGCCTCGGCGGCGGCAGCGACCTCGGCGTCCCGTATCGATCCTCCCGGATGAATCACGGCGGTGACCCCGGCCTTGATCGCTTCCTCCACCGCGTCCGGGAACGGGAAGAACGCCTCCGAGGCCATGGCGGCCCCACGCGCTCGCAGGCCGGCCTGGCGCGCCGCCAGGCGGACGGGCTCCACGCGGTTCATCTGCCCGGCCCCGATTCCGACCACCTGGCGGTCGCGCGCCAGGACGATGGCGTTCGAGCGCACGTACCGGCAGACCGTCCAGGCAAAACGGAGATCGACCCACTCGGACGCGGTGGGCGCCCGCGAGGTGATGACACGGAGGGCCGCTTCATTGAGGTCCAGGCTGTCCCGCTCCTGCACGAGGAGGCCGCCCCGCACGCGGCGGAGATCCATCGGGAACGCCTCGCCGGATGCCGACAACGACGGGAGGAGCGGCCCGGCGTCCATCAGCCGCAGGTGTGTCTTCCTGGCGAGGACGGCGCGGCCGTCCTCCGCAAACCCCGGGGCGATCACGGCTTCCAAGAACGTTTCCGCCAGCGCCTCGCCGGTCGCTCGATCGACGGGCCGGTTCAACGCGACGATGCCGCCGAACGCGGACACCGGATCTCCTTCCCGCGCGTGCAGGTAGGCCTCGTGCACCGTCGCCCCGGTGCCGACCCCGCACGGGATCGCGTGTTTCACGATCACCGCCGCCGGGTCGCCAAACTCCCGCACGATCTCGAGGGCGGTGTCCAGATCGTAGATGTTATTATAGGAGAGGGCCTTCCCGGACAGTTGGCGGGCAGTTGCCACCGACGGGCCGACCGCTCCCGGCTCCCGGTAAAACGCCCCGCGCTGATGTGGGTTCTCCCCGTAGCGCAGATCCTGGACTTTTTCGAACCCGAGCAACAGCTGCTCGGGAAACGGCTTCCCCCCCAGGTAGCGGGCGACCGCCGCGTCGTACCCGCTCGTCCGGGCGAAGGCCTCGCGGGCGAAGCGCAGGCGGGTCTCGCGCCCCACGGTTCGGGTCTTGTGGAGTTCGGCCAACACCTCCGCGTACTGAGCGGGGCGGCTCACGACGACCACCCCGGCGAAGTTCTTGGCCGCCGCCCGGAGGAGGGTCACGCCGCCGATGTCGATCTGCTCGATCGCCGCCTCCAGGCTCCCTCCGCCTGCCACGGTCGCCTCGAACGGGTACAGCGTCACCGCCACGAGGTCGATCGGCCGGATCCCGTGGCGGCGCAGCTCCGCCATGTGCGCGGGATTATCTCGGACCGCCAGCAACCCGCCGTGCACCGCCGGGTGAAGCGTCTTGACGCGTCCCCCTAGGATCTCCGGCGATCCGGTAACCTCGCTCAGATCGACCACGGGGACGCCGGCGCCGCGCAGGGCCGTCGCGGTGCCCCCGGTGGAGAGGATCTCGACGCCGAATCCGGCCAGCCCACGCGCGAATTCGACGACCCCCGTCTTATCCCAGACGCTGAGCAGCGCGCGGGCGATCTTCATCGTCCCTCGGGGACCGGCCCGGGCGCGAGGGGAGGCCCGACCCGAACGCGGTCTCCTTCCAGCCGGAGCCGGCCCTCAGCAAACAGCCGGACCGCGTCCGGGTACAGCCGATGCTCCGCGTTGGCGACCCGGGCCGCGAGCGTCGCCGCCGTGTCCCCGTCCTCGACCGGGACCGAGGCCTGCGCGACGATCGGGCCGCCGTCCGGCACCTCGGTCACGAAATGGACCGTGCACCCGCTCACCCGCGCGCCGGACGCGAGAACCGCCCGATGGACCCGCTCGCCGTACATCCCCTTCCCCCCAAACGCCGGCAGCAGGGCCGGGTGGATGTTCACGATGCGACCGGCGAACGCGCCGACGAAGCGGGGCGAAAGGATACGCAGAAATCCGGCGAGGCAGACGAGCCCCACCCGGTGGGCCTCGAGGATCTCCCGCAGCACCGCCTCGAACCGGTCGGCGGACGGGTAGCCCGTGTGATCGACGGCGTGCGCCGGGATGCCGCACCCGCGGGCCCGCTCCAGCGCGAACGCCGACGGCACGTTGCTGATCACCACCACGACCCGGGCGGGAACCGTGCCGGCTCGGCACGCATCGATGATCGCCTGCAGGTTCGAGCCCGTGCCTGAGGCGAGGACCCCCACCCGGAGCGGCTCAACCACCGATCGCCACCCCCCGCGGCCCCGCGGCGATGCTGCCCACGACCGACGCGCGCTCGCCGAGACGGTGGAGATGCGCCACCGCCGAATCCCCGCGCGACCCGGGGAGGACCAGCAGAAGGCCCAGCCCCATATTGAACGTGCGGAACATCTCTTCATCGCCGACGTTTCCCCGCCGTTGGATCAGCGGGAAGATCGGCGGCACAGGCCACCGGCCGCGGACGATGGTCGCCCGGCACCCCTCCGGCAGAATCCG
>DATEHM010000067.1:0-11274 GCA_035279545.1 bacterium
GCCTCATAGGCCAGGGTCCGGGTGTCGGCCTCGAGGGCGGCCTTGGCCGAGGACATTCCCCCGCCGTACCCGGGGATGACCCGCTCGCCGGCCATGTACGTGAGCGACAGGAACGAGCCCCCCGGCCGCATCATCGGCCCCAGCGCCCGCACCAGGGAGACCATGCTGTAGGCCGAGACCGACACGGCGGAGAGGTAGCCGGCGCGGCTGGTGTCCAGGAGGGGCTTCTTTACCTCGGGTGCATTGGCCAGCGAGTGGATCACGACGTCCAGGGGCTGCTCGCCGAAGTCCTTCGCGATGAGGCCCCGTACCCCTTCGATGCTGAAGTCCCCTACTTCCTTGTACCGCTTGTTCTCCCGGACTTCGGCGGGGGCGTCGGCGAGGGTGTCGTAGGCCGCGTCGAGCGGATAGACCTTCTCGAACTCGAGCTTCCGCCCATCCGACAAATTCATGGACTCCTGCATCTTCCCGCGCTCCATGAGCTTGGTGAAGATGCCGAGGGCCGGGGGCCAGCTCCCCAGACAGATGGTGGCACCCGCCTCGGCCAGGGCCTTGGCGATGGCGAACCCGAACCCACCGTCATCCGACACGCCGGCGACGAAGGCCCGCTTCCCCGTCAGGTCGATCCGCAGCATGGTCACTCCACCCGTTCGAGTCTGGGATTGGGCAGGAAGCGCCGGCCCACCTTGGCGCAATCCCGGCCGTCGACGCGCACCACGTCGGCGGTGAAATCGAAGCGCCCCTGGAAGAGGCTCGACCCCACGCCGTACATATCCACTGGAACGCCCTGCTCTTCGAAGGCCCGGATCTTCTCGACGGTGAATCCGCCGGACACCACGATCTTCACCTGCTGGAATCCCTCGCGATCGAGCGCGTCCCGGACGTTACGTACGAGCTGCGGGTTCACGCCCGTCGGCTTGAACGCCCCCATCTGCGGCACGATCGACTTGTCGACCAGGGTTTCGGACGTATCGAGCCGTACGCCGTAGAGCCGGGAGCCCAGGGCCCGGGCGACCTTCAGCGACGTGCCCACGCAGTCATTGTCGAAATCCACGAGCGTGATCAGCGCCACGCCCGGGTCGGACAGGTCGGCGAATTTCTTCGACGCCAGCACGGTGTCTCCGCCATACGCCGCAATCAGGGCGTGCGGCACGGTTCCGATCCCCTCGGAGCCCCACCACGATGCCTGAGCGTCGGTGGACACGCCGATGGCGCCGGCAATATGCGCCGCGTAGCCGTCCCCGGTCTGGACCAGCCAATGGTCGTGGCGCGCCGGGAAAAACATCACCTGCTTGGGACGGGCCGCTTCCACCACGGCCCGCGTGTTCGTCCCGACCCGCGTTCTCCGCGCCAGGACACCGAGGTACAGGGTCTCGAGGTGGGCGAAGGCATCGTAGGGACCTTCGATCACGAGCACTGTCTCCCAGGGGGAAATCGGGTCCCCGTCATGCAGGGCCGAGACCGTGACCTCATCCCAGCGATCCGAGCACAGCTTGAGGATGGCGATGGCCTCGTCGATCCCGCCCAGCAACCCCGCCGTTTTTCCGAACACCTGCATGGTGACCCGCGGGCGGTGGCCGTCCTTGCGCAGGAGCTCGCGGGCCCGGACGAAGTACTTGTCCGAGTAGTAGCCCTCGCGCATGCGGTCGACGGGAAGATGGAAAATCGACGGGTCGAGACGTGGCTTGCGCCCCATCAGCTCCACTCCTCGTTGATCCGGTAGCGCATGGCCCGCCGCTGCATCCAGCGGACCGCGAACGCGTCGGCCAGGGCGCGGAACACCCGGTTCCACATGCCGTACTTGGTCGTCCCGAAGCGGCGCGGCCGGTGTTGCACCGCCACCTCCGCCACCGCGCCGCCTTCCATCTTCACCAGCGTCGGCAGGAAACGGTGCATGCCGTTGAAGAACGGGAGCCCGCGCACGGCGTCGGTCCGGAACGCTTTCAGGGAGCACCCAGTGTCGCGGATGGTCTCAGCGGTCAGCCAATTCCGGACCCCGTTCGCGATCCTGCTCTGCAGACGCTTCCATCCTGTATCTCGACGATTGAGCCGGTACCCCACCACGGCCGCCGCCCCGCTGCGCTCGAGCTCCGCCACGAGCCCCGGGATGTCCGCCGGATCGTTCTGGAGGTCGGCGTCGAGCGTCACCACGACGGGGGCCCGCGCGGCGCGGAAGCCGGCCGCGAACGCGGCGGTCTGGCCCGCGTTCCGCTCGAACCCGACCAGGTGCAGCTCCGGATGCTCCTTCCGCAGACGGTGCAGCTCGTCGCGGGAGCCGTCGGTCGAGCCGTCGTCCACGGCCACCACCTCGTAGGACCGGCGGGTGGGGCGGAGCGCGGCGGCGATCTCCCCGAGCAGCGGCGCCAGGTTCTCCCGCTCGTTGTAGACGGGGATCACGAGGGACAGCTCAGGGGTCATGGGGCGTGAACCTCCGGGCGATCTCGAGCTCCGGTGCGCCGGGATACCGCGCCGCCAGCTGCGCCAGGAGCGCGTCCGACTTCGCCTGGTCGTGCCGGGCGGTGCGGTAGAGCTCCGCCAGCCGGATCCCCCCCACGATCTGCCGGTGCCGTTCGGCCTTGGGATCGGCAGCCAGCTTTTCCAGATACGCGATTTCTTCGTCCAGAGTGATCATCGGGACGCCGTCGGCGACGCCGCCCACCACCTGACCCCGGACATACCGGGTCACGGGATCGATGACCACTCGACGGAGGTCACCGGCGATGATCCAGTACATCCAGAGAACGCCGAGGAGGGCCGCCATCTTGTCGTCGATGTGGCCCTCCGCCACCCACGCCAGGACGAACCCGATGGTCGCGAGCACGACCACGGCAAGGAACACGCCGCGCACGACGGTCCTGGGGTTGTCCCCGTCCAGATTCACGCGTCGGAACGTAGGGGGGGCCGGAGGGGCCAGCAAGTTGACACCGGGCGCCGGGGGCCATAAACCTACGGCGCCGTCCGCCACCGCACTTCCTCGAGGGAGATCACCCGTGTTCGACGCCCTGTCCCGCCGCGACTTCGTCACCGAGACGGCCCGCATTGGTGCCGTCGCCGCGACCGCCGGCATCATTCCCCACGCCATCAGGCCCCCCAGGGCCCTCCCCGCCACCTCCCGCTGGGCCGCGAAGCCCGTAATCGTCTCGAGCGCCAACGGCATCCGCGGTGTCCAGAAGGCGTTCGAGCTGATCATGGGTGGCGCCGATCCGCTCGATGCGATCATCGAGGGCGTGAAGATCCAGGAGCTGGACCCCACGGACCATTCAGTGGGCTACGGAGGACTCCCGAACGCCGAGGGCGTGGTGCAGCTCGATGCGTCGTGCATGCACGGACCCAGCCGCCGCGCCGGTGCCGTCGGCGCCCTCGAGGGCATCAAGACGGCGTCGGAGGTGGTGAAGTGCATCATGAAGTACACCGATCACATCATGCTCGTGGGCGCCGGCGCGCAGAAGTTCGCGGTGGACTATGGCTTCAAGGTCGAGGACCTGCTCACGGACGAAGCACGCGACATCTGGCTCCATTGGCGCGCGAACCTGAGTCCCAAGGACGACTACCTCGACGTCCCCGACAAGACGCCGCTCGTCCACCGGCCCACGGGCACCATCAACATGGACGCGGTGACGCCGGGTGGAGAGATCGCGTCGGTGACCACCACGGCCGGCCTGGCCTTCAAGATTCCCGGGCGCGTCGGCGACTCGGCGATCGTCGGCGCCGGGCAGTACACCGACAATGACGTCGGCGCCGCGGGATCCACCGGCCTGGGCGAGATGAACATCATGGGGACGGGTGGGGCGACCATCGTCGATTTCATGCGGCGCGGGATGAAGCCCACCGACGCCTGTCTCGAGACCTTGAAGCATGTGATCGCGATGACCGATGCGTCGCACCTTTCCCCCGACAAGAAGCCCAAGTACCAGCTCAACTTCTACGCGATCAACAAGAAGGGGGAGTTCGGGTGCGCCTCGTTCTATCCCGCGCCCTTCGCGGTCCACGACGGGACTGAAGCCAAGACCGTCGACGGCGCCCACCTCTTTGACGGACCGCAGCCCAACTGAAGCCGTTCTGGGTTGCCGGACTCGCGCTGCTCGCGGGGGCTCAGTCCCTCGCCGCCCAGGACGAGAGTCGCGTCTGGACCAACACCCTGTACCCCCTCGTCTACTACACGAGCGTGGACGGGTTCTGGGTCGCCGGTCACTTTTCCGAGTACACGTCCCTGGGCTTCGCAGGGGGGCCCCAGGCGAATGCGGCAGCCCTCAGTGTGGACGGAGCCATGAGCACCAAAGGCAGCTATCAGCTCACGGTGGATGCTGAGGCGCCTGCGCTGTTCGGAGGATGGCGGGTGGGACTCGTGCTGTCCGCCACGCGCGACAATCGCCTGGGCTTCTTCGGGCTCGGCAACACAACCGTCAACGATCCCGACTCCCTCTCGGCGGCCAATCCCTATTTCTACAAGGTGAGCCGGTCGCGCCAATCCGCGCGCTTCGCCGTCCAGCGTCACGTCATCGGCCCGCTCCGCGCCCTCGCCGGCGCCCAGATCGAGCACACGAGCTTCCGGGCGCTCCCGGGAGCGAGCGCCTTCACCCGGGATCTCGGGTCCGGGGTCATCGACTCCACCAGAATCCCATTCACCGATGCGGCGGTCCGCGCCGGGCTGGTCTTCGACACCCGGGATGTGGAGACGGTGCCGCACTCCGGTGTCGTGGTCGAAGCCATATACGCCGCCGGCAAGGGCTACAACCGGCGCACCGCCTCGGCGCGCGTCTATGTGAATCCCATCGAGAAGCTGGTGCTGGCGGGGCGTCTGGCCGCCGAGCAGATGGGAGGCCATCCGCCGCTCGCGGCGCAGCTGAACATGGAGTCCAGCGAACAGACTTACGTCGCCGTGGGAGGCTATCACTCGCTCCGGGGCTACTACGACTCTCGCTTCATCGGCCCCGGCAAGCTCTTGGGGGGCCTCGAGGCCCGGTACGGACTGCTCTGGGCGCCGACGCTCTTCGAGCTCGACCTGGTGGCGTTCTATGACGCGGGAAGGGTCTTCGGACCGGGACAATCGGTATCGATCACCACCAAGGGGCTTCACCACAGCGGCGGCGGCGAGCTGGGACTGCGTTTCGGCAGAAACACAGTCCTCGCGTTTGGATACGGGCGCGGTGCCGAAGGAGGTCAAGTAATCTTCGGCACCCAGTGGAGTTTCTAGATCTCCCGAATCGCAATTCCCCGCTTCGCCAACTCGTCGACGTAGGGCTGGAACGGCACCGCCTCGTCAGGCGTATGCACACCCTTGGCGGTGATCCGGCCATCCACCTGCATCAGCCCTGTGATCGCCAGCGAGTAGCCCGTCGTCCGCATCATGGCGCTGACGCCTGCCGTGGCGTCGTAGTAGTCGATGAGCTCCCACGCCGCCCGCTGTCCATTCTTGCCTGTGACCTCGACGCGGAGCGCGACCAGGTCCTGGCTCTTGGGCTTGGTCAGCTTGGGTGACACGATGGAGATGAACGCCTTCCGCGGGATCACGGTCTCTCCCTGCACCTTCACCGGCTTCAAATCGAGCAGTCCCAGCTCGCGGATCGAGTGCATGATGGCCACATGCCCCGGGTACCGCAGGGTCTTGTACTCCATCTGTCGGATCTTCCCCGCGTACGTCCAGGGCATGCCCGAGATGCCGCCGCCCGTATGGAACGCCTCAAGGCGTCCCACCGGCGCCGGGAAGTTGATGTGCTCGAGCTCCGAGAGTGCCTCGACCTGCGCGGGCTTGCCGTCGCGCAGGACCCAGGAAGGGGTCGTGTAATAGTCGAGCACGCCCTCGAGGGAGTAGACGACTTGATAGTTGAGGGGAGGCTCGGGATGCTGGGGCAATCCACCGACGTAGATCTTCACCGTGTCCGCGTCCCCGACCCGCCTGATGCCTTCGGCGGCGAGAATGTTCACCATGCCGGGCGCCACACCGCAGTCGGGGATGACCGACAGGCCCTTTTTCCTGGCCTGCGCCGACAGCTTCTTCTGCTGCATGACGATTTCGGTGTTGCCGCCCAGGTCGCAGGCGTGCAGTCCCTGCGCCACGGCTGCCTTCGACACGATGAGGTTGAAGAAGTAGGGGACGGCGCACATGACGGCGTCATGTCCCTTCATCAGTTTCCGCAATGAAGCGACCCGTTCCGCGTCCAAGCGGGCGAGCTTCAGTCGCTTGCCGGCGCCCTTCTTGACGAAGGCGGGAACGCGGTCGGGATGGAGGTCGGCGAGGGTGACCCGCTCGACGGAGTCTTGGCGGAGGAGGTCGTACGCACAGGCCGAGCCTTGGAGCCCGGCGCCGAGTACCAGCATTCGCATTGAAAGTGTTTCCCTGGCAGAAAGTGTTCGGAACGAGGTCCAGCGCGGCGGAAAGGTAGCCGGGAGGTTCTGGAGCGGGAAGCGAGCGCGGAACTCCTTGCGCCGCATTAGATTCGGCACCCCATGCCAGTGGCCGATCTTACCCGTCAGCGCCTCGTTCGGGCCGCCCTCGAGCTCTTCACCACTCAGGGTTATCACGTCACCACGACCGTCCAGATCGCCAAGAAGGCGGGGGTGGCCGAGGGGACGATCTACAAGCACTTCGAATCGAAGCAGCATCTCATGAACGAGCTGTACCGCGGGGCGGCGCGCTGGGCGGCCCGGGCGGCGGAGGAGGCCGATGCGGCCCCGGGGCCGGTGCGGGACCGGCTCCAGCTCCTGGCCCAGCGGCTGATGGCCGGGGCCGCGCAGGATCCCGCGGTGATGCAGATCTATTTCGTGGACCGGCACCGGACGGTGCTGGACGAGAAGTCCCGGGACGCAGGCCGGGAGTTTCAAACTGCACTGGAGCGGTTGCTCGCCCGCGGGAAAGCCGATGGAGCGATCAGGCCCGGTGCCGCCGAGGTGTGGGCCGGCGTGTGGCTCGCGGTGGTGCGTCAGGCGTTGGAGCGGGTGCTGACGCGGGAGTGGGCGGAAAGCTCACCGGGGGTCAGGCAGTCGATCGAGGCGGCGTGGCTGGCGGTGAGTCGATAGACGGGCAGGCGACGGGGTCTTCGCGGACGCTCCTCGTTCCCGCGCGGTGCACCGCGCTCTCGGCGCGATCGCGCCCTAAAGGGCTTGCACTACTCCAACGTTCCTGGCGCGGGAAAGGACGAGGGGAGTAGGAGGCTGCGCTCGAGAAGATCGAGGTCCGCGAATGCGATGGGGTTGTTCCCCGCGTACGCGTAGAGATTCACCCCGCCCGCGAGCCCGATCGGATCCTGCGTCAGGAAACACCCGATGGACCCTCAGCCATAGACAGTGTGTGCCTAAGTCGAGTAGAAGCCTTCCCTTACCAAGGCCTGCCGTCTCGATCCAGTCATAATCTGAATGTCGGACACCGCTGACGCGAGTTCCGCCCCGGGGGGTGACGTGAGCGGAACTGTCG
This sequence comes from bacterium, assembly GCA_035279545.1. Lineage (GTDB taxonomy): Bacteria > Sysuimicrobiota > Sysuimicrobiia > Sysuimicrobiales > Segetimicrobiaceae > Segetimicrobium. Next base: position 7,412 of record DATEHM010000067.1, read on the forward strand.
CAAATCCGCCCTAGGCCAGTCGCATTACCGCCCTTGCCTGATCACGCGAGCGCGGCTCAGTTAGCGGCCGACACCACACCGGGGACCCGTGCTCTTCAAAGACGTGAACGTGCCGGAAAGGCTGATAGCGGCGAATCGCGACGGGAGACTGGTCCTTTTCGCTGGCGCCGGTATCTCCATGTCTCCGCCATCCAACCTTCCGGACTTCAATCGCCTGGCCGAGCTCGTTTCGGCGGGAACCCTCGCCCGCGGGGATCACGAGCCCGTTGACCGGTTCTTGGGGCGTCTGAGCAACCGCGGAACCAAGGTCGAAGCGCGCGTGCGGGAAATCATTGGGAATCCGGCGTCCCAGCCTGGACCTCTGCACGCAGCGCTGTGCGCGATACCCGGATCACGGGACAACCTTCGCATAGTCACAACCAACTTCGATACGCATCTGAGCAATGCCGCCGAGGCGCGCTACGGATCGGCCATAGAGACCTTCAGCGCGCCAGCGCTGCCGTTGGGGCGCGACTTCAGGGGAATAGTCTATCTCCACGGCTCCTTGCCCCGAAGGGAGGGCCTAATCCTCACAGACTCTGATTTTGGACGAGCCTATCTCGCGGACGGATGGGCGACGCGTTTTCTCTTGGAGATGTTCGAGACCTTTACCGTGCTCTTTGTAGGATACAGTCATTCCGACGTTGTGATGCAGTACCTCGCGCGCGGCTTCGTCAATGCGACGACCCGCTTCGCGTTCGCGACTGCGGCTGAGAATGACGACTGGACGTACCTCGGGATTACGCCTGTCAACTACGAGCTGCGTGCCGCGCCCGATGAATACGGTGCCGTACGGGATGGTCTAGAGGGGTGGGCTCACTACGCCCGGTTAGGCCTGCTCGATCATGAGCAACGGATGCTTGACCTGGCGGCCAAGGGCCCCCCAATCGACCCGGAGAGCATTGACTACCTCGATTCGGTTGTCAGAGAGCCTCGCACACTACGCACGTTCACCAAGCATGCGAAGACGGTGGACTGGCTGGAGTGGCTAGACCAAAGAGGGCACTTGGCTCCGCTGTTCGTCGTTGACGGTCCCGACGATCCCCTCGCGACGGACTTGGCGGAGTGGATAGCTACCCACTTCGCGGTTGCGCACGCGAAGTCGGTCTTCAGGATTCTTGAAGATCACCAAATGACCCTCGGCGGCCCCCTTTGGTTCGCCGTTGGCCGGGCCTTGGCATTCGCGAATCCCCGTCCAGCTCCGGATCTACTTGAGCGCTGGGCGCTCCTGCTGACGGGTAGGGCACGGCCAGAGTGGCGGACGATCTTTCTCGAGGAGATACTCTCCAAAGGCCGTTCCCCCGATGAGGCTGTGTCTCAACTGCAGCTGTTCGGTTACCTCGCACGCCCCCACGTGGCGCTCGACCGAATTGCCAGCATCGTGCGCGACGACTCCGGGGAGCTGCGACGCCTAAACGTTGAGGTAACGTTACGAGGTGACGGGCACGAGCTGCACGAGTCGTGGCAGAACTTTTTCCTACCCAACATGCACGTAGTACATCAGCCGCTTGAGCCAATGCTTAGCGGTTCGCTCGAGGAAGCACACCGCATCATGGTCGCCGCGGGGCGGGCCGATCGCATCTGGGATCCAATGAGTTTCCGAAGGTCAGCCATCGAGCCCCACGGACAGGACGCGCACCCAGATCCGTGGGAAATCCTTGTGGATTCCGCTCGGGATCTATTGGAGTGGAGGCTCAAGAACGCTCCCGGGCTCGCCTCTGGACTAATTGAACAGTGGAATAGCGCGCAGGCGCCGCTCCTTCGGCGGCTGGCAGTGCACGGTGTCGGACTGAACCCGCGACTGGCAGCGGACGATAAGGTGCTAAGAGTCCAGAACGAGAACTGGCTTCACACCTTCGCTTTGAAGCACGAGGTCTTTCACCTGCTCGAAGGAGCGTTCGGGCAAGCGAGCGAGCAAGTGCAACAGGAGTTCATTGCGTACGCTCGATCGCTGACGGTTGCGCCAGAGGGCCGGGGCGAAGCCCGACCGCTTGATGACTACGAGAAATACAACGTCGCGGTGTGGTTGAACCACGTGGCGCCCGGCTCCAAAGTAGCCGCCGACTACTTGGCGGAAGTGAGCGCTACGCACCCTGACTACGGGCCTCGTGACCATCCCGATTTCGACACTTGGTCTGGGCCCGTTACCAACGTAACCCCCAAGAGCCCTTTCTCCGTGGCTGAGCTGCTCGAATGGCCAGTCGTTGACGTCGTGACGAAGCTCCTGGAATTCCGGGCGGCCGGACAGCATCCCGGAGAACCCGATCGCATGGGCATGCTAGCGGCTCTTCAGGAGATGGTGGCCGCATCATTTCCAACAAGCGTGGCGATCGCAAAGGAGATGATCCAGCGGGAAGCGTTTACGAGCGACGTGTGGTCAGCCTTGATGCACGGATGGCGCGACGGGCCTTTGGGAATTGATCAATGGGTGGAAGTCTTGGACCTAATCGCTGCAACGCCCGGCCTAGACCAGAACGATCGCGGGATCGCCGATCTCATCGACCGAGCTGCAGACTACAAAGGCGACCGAGCCGACGAACTGGTGGCACGTCTTGAACAGGTTGCTTATCGACTGCTCTCAGCTACTGACAGCCCCTCGGCTATTGTCAGCTCGACGCAACCTGACTGGTTGACCAAGGCGATCAACCAGACGGGTGGTAGACTCACGATGGTGCTGCTCAAACTCGCGTCCCAGGGTGGGCCGTCGTCTCCCCCAACGCTTCGGGAGACCACACGCGCCCACCTAGAGAAGCTCGTTACAGCCCGCGGCAACAACGGCACATTCGCCCGAATTGTCATGGCGAGCCAAGCCAACTACCTACTCGCCCTGGATCAGCAGTGGACCCGAGAGCACATCGTGCCCCTCTTTGACTGGGACCGAGACGCGACCACTGCCGAGCAATCTTGGGCGGGCTTCGCAGGCTGGGGACGTTGGAGCGGTCTACTCTTTGATGCCCTGCTCCCCGCCACGCGCAAAATGTTCTCACACCTCGCGGTGGAGCTGAAGGAGAGCCTGCACCACATCTGCCAGGGCCTGGCTGGCATGGCCGTGTTCTCCGAGCGTGACCCGTGGCATGGCGACGGCTGGCTTCGTCAGTTCATTCGGGATGGAGGTGACCAGGCTATTGCATCGTGGTCAATGGACGTGGCACGAGCATTCGAGGAACTGCCGGCGGAGGCGGAACCCGTTGTCTGGCAGAGGTGGCTCAGGGACTACCTAGCTGATCGAGCAAGTGGGATCCCCAAACCATGGTCGGATTCCGAGCTTGGCCACGTTGTGCTGTGGGCCCTCGAAGTGCCTTCACAATTCGATGCCATCGCGGATGTGTGTACTCACGCCTCGCCACCCGGCAAACTCGATCACTTCGTGCTTCACAGGCTCGACAGCAGTGGCGTAGCAACTACCCATCCAGTTGCGACAGCACGACTCCTGCGACACCTGCTGAGATCTGCTGAGGTCAACTTTAGCTGTGACTACCTGTTCCGTATTGCCGATGTATCCCGGAAGGCCGGGGCAATGCGCGATGACCTTCTTGGCATTTGCGAGAGTATGGCGCGACTAGGGTGTTCTTCGGCATTCGAGTTGCGGCAACTGGTGATGGCGCCACCTGAGGCGACACCGTGAAGAGCCGGCCGCAGGGGTCAACGGGAATGTCGATGGCATCAGCCAAGAGGGCATCGAAGCGCTCCACCGTGTATGTGGTGGGGGCAGGGCTCTCGGCTGGACTCGGCTATCCGCTGACCAAGAATCTCCTACTTGACGCCTGGAGTCGGCTGACCGCTGAGTCACGCGAGCACTTGGCGAGAATCATCAAGTTCCATCA
>DATEHM010000068.1:0-5881 GCA_035279545.1 bacterium
GAGATCGGCGGGAGCTTCCGCGTCCCCGACATCATGGCGGCCAGCGGGTGTCGATTGGTCGAGGTGGGCACGACGAACAAGACCTACCTGCGCGATTACGAGTCGGCGCTGACCCCCGACACCGCGCTCCTCGTCAAAGTCCACCGCAGCAACTTCTCGATGCGCGGATTTGTCCACGAGGTCCCACCGGGAGATCTCGCCGCCCTGGGGCGCCGCAGCGGGATCCCGCTGGTCTTCGATATGGGGAGCGGGGCGCTGATCGACCTGAGCGCCCGCGGCCTCCCCGCGGAACCCACCGCCCAGGCCGCCGTGGCCGCCGGCGTGGACGTGGTCACGTTCAGCGGCGACAAACTCCTCGGCGGCCCGCAGGCAGGGATCATCGTCGGGCGCGAAGCGGTCGTGAGCAGGGTTCGGGCGCACCCGATCGCCAGGGCGGTGCGAATCGACAAGCTTGATCTGGCGGCGCTGGAAGCGACGCTGCGGGTCTACCGGGATCCGGATCGCGCCTGGGAGGCGATTCCGGTTCTCCGGATGCTGAGCGCCGACCCCTCCGTCCTCGCCTTCCGCGCCCACGAGCTGGCCGGACGCCTCCGCTCGCTGCTGGGATCCGCGGCGACGATCACGGTCTGCCCGACCGTGACGGAGGCGGGCGGGGGAGCGCTCCCCGGAACGGAACTCCCGTCCTGGGGGGTGGCCGTCTCTCCGACGGAGGGGTCCCCGGCGACGTGGGGACGGCGGTTGCACCAGGCCCGGCCCCCCGTGTTCTGTCGGATCGCCGACGGCCGGTTGATCCTGGACCTACGCACGCTGTCCTCGGACGAATTGCCTCCCCTGGCCGCGGCGCTTGCGGCAGCCGCCGAGGGAGATCGGTCGTAAGCCCCGGGGCGGGCGGCCGCGCGGTGAGCCCTCGGCGATCGGCTTCCGTCCCCGCGGTTCCCCAAGGGTACGCCGTCGTCGGGACGGCCGGGCACATCGATCATGGCAAGAGCGCGCTCGTCCGGGCTCTCACCGGGATCGACCCCGACCGGCTCGAGGAGGAGAAGCGGCGGGGAATGACGATTGACCTCGGGTTTGCGCACTTCGATCTCCCCAGCGGCCGTCGGGTGGGCCTCGTGGACGTGCCCGGACACGAGCGCCTCATCCGCAACATGCTGGCGGGCTCGACCGGGCTCGACTTGGTGTTGCTGGTCATTGCCGCCGACGAGGGAGTGATGCCGCAGACGCGCGAGCACCTCGACATCCTGCGGTTCCTCAGGGTCGAGCGCGGGGTCCTCGTGGTCAACAAGATCGACCTGCTCACGGACCCCGAGTGGCTGCCCCTCGTTATCGACGATACCCGCGCACTCGTCGCCGGATCCTTTCTCGAGGGGGCGCCGATCATCCCCGTCTCGGCGCACCGCGGGGACGGGATTCCGGCGCTCGTGGCGGCGATCGACGGCGCGCTCCAATCGCTCCCTCCCCGCGAGGTGGACGCTCCCACCAGGCTGCCCGTCGACCGCAGCTTCACCATGTCGGGATTTGGGACGGTGGTGACCGGCACGCTCTGGACGGGGCGGATCCGGGCCGGGGACCTGCTCGAACTGCTTCCCGCGGGGCGCGAGGTGCGCGTTCGCCAGGTACAGAGCCACGGGGTGTCGGTGGCGGAGGCGCAGGCGGGACAGCGCGTCGCCCTCAACATCGTGGGGGCGGCCAAGGGGGAGGTGGAGCGCGGACACGTGCTCGCCGTCCCGGGTGGCTTCGAGCCCACGACGGTGATGGATGTGCGCGTCCGACTGCTGGGGGGGGCGGCGGACCTCGCGCACAACGAGCGCATCCGCTGCTACGTCGCCGCCGATGAGGTGATCGGGCGGATCCGGTTGCTGGACCGGGGCCGCCTCAGCGCCGGAGAGACGGCCCCGGCGCAGGTGAGGCTGGAACGGTCGACCGTCGTGGCCCGCGGCGACCCGTTCGTCCTCCGCCGCTACTCCCCCATGATCACCATCGGCGGGGGCGAGGTGATCACTGCCCGCGCCCTCCTTCGTCGCCGGTCCGCCGCGGCGGCCCGGGCGGTGGCTTCGCAGGAAGAGTCGGGGGTGGAAGGGCAGCTTGCCGCGGCGCTCGCGGCCGCCGGCCGGAACGGGACGACGGTGGAGTCCCTGGCCAGGACGGTCGGCGTCACCCGGGATCACGTCGCCGCACGCCTGGCGGGGTGGGCGGCGGCGGGGGAGGTGATCGACCTCCGCGGTCGTCTGTTCGCGGCGAGCGAGGCGCGGGCCGTTCAGGAGGGTGTTCTCCGCGCCCTTGAGGCGCATCACGCGGCGGCTCCCTGGCGCCGGGGTATGCCGCGGGAGGACCTGAAGAGCCACGTGTTCGGCCCCGGCGACGATCGGCTGTACGGGTACGCCCTGGACGCGCTGGTCGCGCGCGGCGAGGTCGCCGTCCAGGAGGGTTTCGCGTCGCTGGCGGCGTTTCGCCCCGCGCGCACCCTTCTGGAGCGCTCCGCGCGGGACGCGATCGATGACGGGTTTCGGCGGGGCCGCTTCGCCCCGCCAAGCTGTGCGGAGGCGCTGGCCGGCGTACCAGATCGCGCCGTGGCCGAGCGGATGCTGCAGACGCTGTTCGACGATGGGACGCTCGTGGGCGTCGGCGGGGACATCACCTTTCACCGCGAAGCGCTCGCCGAAATCGAATCGCGCGTCGTGGCGCAGATCCAGGCGCACGGCGAGGTCACGGTTGCGGGACTCCGCGACCAGTTGGGAACCAGCCGGAAGTTTACCCTGACCGTGCTGGAGTACTTGGACACTCGGCGTGTCACCCGCCGGGTCGGCGACAAGCGGGTGCTCGCGCGCCCGGCGTCCCTGCCGTAGCGCGGCGCCCTAAGGGATGCCCCGGTTCTCCGGCCGGGGAGGGCGGGGGCGCACGTCGCGTTGACGGGGACCCCCATGAGGTCTAAAAAACCTCGTGGGTGGGCACCCATTCATTGGGAAGTTGCCTGGAAGTTTACGCCCGAGGGCACGCTCTGGGCAATCCCGGCGCCCTCCGGGCCAGGTGCGCGCCGGCTGAGAGGTTCGCCGCAAGACGTGGTGGGGGATGCCGCCGGCCTCATGGTGTGACCGCCCACAGCACGCCGATCAACGCCGTGTTACCGGTTGTTCCGTGTATGCGGGAGGTGACGCACCTTGCAGCAGCGGTATGTAAGCGGATCCCCCCTTGTGCCGTCCGTCAGCCCAGGCGTTCCGCATCCGTTCCACCCCCCGACGACGCATCACCTCGATCAGCGCACGCCGCGAGGACGTCGCCGTTCCGGGGGGGCGGTGTCGGCCCTCCTTGCGGGCTCGGCCGTCGCCGCCCGAGCCCTGTGTTCCAACGGCGGAGGCGGGGGTCTCGCCGATGCTTGAACCATCCGCGGACGTGGATCCCTACGTCATCCTGGTCGTTGAAGACAACCCGACCGGCCTGAAGACCGTCCGCGTGACCTTGGAAAAAGCGGGGTACACGGTGCTGGAAGCCCGCAGCGGGCACGTCCTGATCGAGATGATGGCCCATCGTCCCGACCTCATCGTGCAGGACCTCGCTCTGCCCGATATCGATGGGTTTGAGCTCGTGCAACGAGTCCGCGGCCTTCCGGGGGGAAAGGACATCCCGATCATCGCCTACACCGGGTTTCTTACCGCCGCCGAGGAGGCCCGCAGTGTTGAAGCCGGATTCACCGATTACCTCTTCAAACCCGTTGCGCCCAGGCACCTCCTGGAGGTGGTCGGGGCCTACTTGCCCGATCGGGATTCCCAACCGCAGGGTGGTGGACAACGACTCCTTGTCGTGGACGATGATCCGACCCACCGCAAACTGATGAAAGCGCGTCTGGAGCGAGCGGGATTTGCCGTCGTGGTTTCCCCCGATGCCGCGGACGCCCTCGCCCGCGCCCGTGAGGCTCCGCCTGATCTGATCCTTTCCGACGTCCTCATGCCCAATCTCGATGGGTTCCAATTCTGCCTGCAGGTGCGCGAGGATCCTCGTCTCGCCCGCGTTCCGGTGCTTCTTGTTTCCTCTATGTACAACGAAGAGATCGACCAGCAACTCGCCCGCAAGGCGGGTGCCAATGGCTTAGTCGTCAAGTCGCCGGGGTTCGAATCGGTCGTCGCGGCCGTGGTCGCCAATCTCGGCGCGCCGCCGCCATCACGCGCGCCGGCCCCCGGCCCCGCGTTGGGAGAGGACTATACGCGCCGTCTCGCTCAGCACCTTGACCGACAGGTGTCGTTGAACGCCCACATCCGACAGCGGCTGATGCGCCGCGAAGCGGAGCTGGCCATCCTCTCCAGCCTCGTCGAAGCGCCGAAGTACGACTCGGTGGATGAGATCCTCGAGGAGATGCTCCACAAAGTGTTGCACGCCGCGGGCGCCTCCCGGGGCGTGATCTACCTGAGCGGGCCAAACGGGACGCTGCAACCGCGCGCCCGGTCGGGGTATCCGGATTCGACCGCGCGCCACCTCGACGATTTCTTTGGCCACGCGCCGGTGCTTCGCGACGCCGTCGCGCAGAAAATCCCCCAGGTGATCGCCTCCTTCACCCTCCCCCGCGAGGTGGTGCTCGGGTCCGAGCGGGTGGAGCAGTCCGCGTTGATCAGCCCGCTACTCCGACGCGGCGAGTGCATGGGGGTGCTTGTCGTGACGTCAGGCAAGAGGGTGCTCACGGAGGAAATGCTCCCATTTGCGCGGGCCGTGGGCAATCAGATCGGGCAAGCCTTGACACTGGTCCAGGTGCTGGGCGCGGCTCAGCGGGGCGAACGTCGCTTCCGGGACACCGTTGACCACCTCCCCATTGGGCTGGCACGGACAACCCCCGCCGGCGAGATCATTGATGCGAACCCCGCGTTCGTGGCGATGCTGGGCTATCCGGATGTGGAGGCGTTGAGGAAAGTGAACGTTGCGGACCTCTATATCGATCGCGTTGCCCGAACTCAACCGGGTGCGTCGGCGGTCGGGGCCGATCTGCCCACCGGCGGGGAGGTTCGGATTCGCCGGCGGGACGGGTCATCCCGGTGGGTCTGGGGCGTCTCGCGCGCCGTCCGCGATCCCCATGAGGGCGTGGTGTACCATGAGGAGGCGATCGTGGGCACCGCCGAACCGAAGAAACCCGGAAGGCGGCTGAGGATCCCCGTATCGTCTCGCCGAAGGAGCAACGGTCGCCGCCCTCGGCGCAGCTGAATCGAAGAGGTTCCTCCCGCTTCTTCCAATCCGTCGGCGGTCGCTCGATCACCGAGCGGCTGATCCTTTCGAGTCGGCAGGCCCGAGTGGGCCCGTGAAGCCGGGCTCGGCTGGACCGCGAGCCTGGAGCGCGGAATGGTCGAAGCGGAATCCCGAGGCGAGAGCGTCATTACGCTGACGGACGGAGAGCGCGTGCTGGCGTTGTTTGCGCTGGCCGATCGGGTGCGTGAGCGCGCGCGAGAAGCGGTCCGCCGGCTCCGCGCCATGGGGGTGGATGCCGTGATGATCACGGGCGATCCGGACGCCGTCGCCCGAACCGTGGCCGGGGCTCTCGGTATCGAGCGCCATCACGCCCGCGTGCTGCCTCAGGACAAGGCGCGCATCGTGCGAGAGCTCAAGGCCGGGGGCGCCCAAACCGCGTTCGTCGGCGACGGCATCAACGACGCCCCGGCTCTCCTGGACCGAACGAAAATGACCTAAGGCAAGGTCCACGCACGCGTTCTCCAGGTTGCCGAGACTCGCGGCCATCGAAAGAGGAACGTGACCTTCGGCCCGAACCCACCCGCCCGTAAGAATGGACAACACGGACCCACCGGGAGCCGCCGATCCATGAACCTTGTCACCCTTGCACCCGACGCCGGAGGTGGGCAAGGTAGCGTCCCGAGCGGACCGGGCATGGTGGACCTTGCGGCGCGGG
>DATEHM010000069.1:0-9510 GCA_035279545.1 bacterium
CTCCCGGGTGTCAGACCGCGCCGGACAGGCCTCCGTCGAAGTTGATGGCGACGCCGGTGATGTACCCCGCGTGCTCGGAGGCGAGGAACGCCACGAGCGCGGCCAGTTCGCGCGCTTCCGCCACCCGCCCGACCGGGATCCCGGCCCTGGCCGCCGCCGCCTTAGAACTCCGCAAGCGTCCCGGCGCGGCCGCCCTGTTCCCAACGGCGCTCCCACTGCCCGCTCTTGACCAGGCCGATGCAGATCGCGTTGACCAGGATCTGGTCGGGGGCCAGGTCCTTGGACAGCGCGAGCCCCGCCGCCCGGGAGACCGAGGTGGGAACGGAGCGGGCCGACGGCTGCTGGGCCCCGGTGTTCAAGATGTTGACGATGCGTCCGCCTCCCGCCCGGCGCATCGCCGGCACACACAGGCGGATGCAGCGGATCGCGCCGAACAGCTTCAGGTCGAAGTCGGCCCGCCACGCCGCGTCGTCCCCGCCTCGAACGGATGCGCCGCCGAGGTGCCGGCGTTGTTGACGAGGACGTCGATCCGGCCGAACCGTTCCTGAGTGGCGGCGATGAACCGGGCGATGTCGTCGGGCCGGCTCACGTCCGCCCGGACGTCGAGGATCTGCCCTCCCCGGCCCCGCAGTGGGTCGGCGACCGCCCGGAGACGGTCCGCGCGCCGGGCGCACATGGCGACCGATGCCCCCTCCGCCACAAACCGCTCCACCACCGCCCGTCCCAGTCCGTCGCTCCCGCCGGTGACCACGGCGACCTTGTCCCGGAGCCCCAGATCCATCGCGCCCCCTCAACCGTCCCCGCCGAGCCGCCGCGTCACGCGCTCCCATACCTGGGAGTTGAGCAGGTGCGGCGGCCGCTCTCCCCGGAGGACCTGCAGGATCTGGGTCGCGGCCGAGACGGCGAGGGCGCGGACCGCCTCGATCGTCAGCCCGGCCACGTGCGGGGTGATGATGAGATTGTCCAGCTCGAACAGGGGGCCGCCCGGGGGCGGCGGCTCCGGGTCGAACACGTCGATCGCCGCCCCCCGGATCCAACCCTCGCGGAGCGCCCGGACCAGCGCCGGTTGCTGCACGATCGGTCCCCGGGCCGTGTTCACGAGAAACGCCTCCCGCCGCATCAACCGCAGCTCGGGCTCGCCGATCATGCCGCGCGTTTCATCGTTCAGCTCGGCGTGTACGGAGACGACGTCAGCCTCGCGCAGGACGTCCGCCAGGTTCTTGACCCACCTGACCCCCATCGCCTCCGCCTTCGCGGCCGGGACGTACGGATCGTACGCGAGCACCCGCATGCGGAACGCGGCGATGCACTTGCGCGCCACCTCGGAGCCGATGCTGCCCAGGCCGATCAGCCCCAGCGCGTGTCCCTCCAGCTCGATCCGCGGCGACCGATTCCGGGCGGCCCAGGCGTCGTGCTGCCTCGACCGGGCATCGGAGCGGGTGATCTGCTTCGCCAGGTCCAGCATCAACGCGACCGCGTGCTCGGATACCGGGACGGCCCCCAACCCCGGGTTGTTGACCACGGCGATGCCGCGCTCCGTCGCAGCGTCGATGTCGATGGCGTCGGTCCCGCGCCCCGAGGTGCTGATCACGAGCAGTCCAGGCCCGTTCCGGATGGCCTCCCCGCCGAGGCGGGTTGGATAGCGGACCCACGCCGCCGCCGCCGTGCCGACCGCCTCGCGAATCATCTCGGGGGTCGCGCCGGTCAACACCCGAACGTCGGCCTGCTCCCTCAGCAGATCCTCGCCGGCGCGGTGATACATCGACTCGATCAGGACGACCGTGTGTCGCTTCCGTGGCACGGACGACGTCTCCATATGATTGGCATCAGCGTGCGGCGCACTTCGCCGCACGCCATCGCGGACCTCCCGGCTCGCGGGCTTCGACATACGCCGGTGAAATCTCACCGAGATCTCCGTGGTCGATGATCCCGAATCCGCCCCGCACGAATTTTCGACTCGCCTCCGCGGGGCTACCTGTAAAGCCCTGTGAAATCATGTTCGACAAGTTATAGGTCCCCTGCCATAGTCCCCCCAAGGCGGGCGCGGAATGGGCGGTCCAGGACGGCGTGGGCGTTCGGAGGACGTTGACCCGCGGATCCGCGCCACCCTGCTGTTCTTCGCTGATCCCACGATGCAGTCGTCGGCCGCTTTCCCCCCCGCGCGCCTCTCCAGGTCGCTTGACATCCCGCCCCCGTCTTCTTATAATTCAACCATATGGTTGAATATCGACAAGTGGTGTCGGACCATGAGTTCGCCGCCATGGCGGACTCCACCCGGCGCGCGATGTTCGCCCTGAGCCGGCTTCCCCGTCACGATCACCGAGCTCTCCGCGGCCCTTTCCGGATTCGTTCGACGCGGTCTCCAAACACATTAGGCGCAGCCGCTCAGCCGAGCCTCCGCATGGCTCAAACCACTGCCGCGGGTTCTGGGAAGTTCGCCTGACGCCTTGAGCGGCACCTCCTAGCGAGGCGCGGCCCTCTCACCGATTCCCGCGCCCCGGGAGGAGATGTTCGCGGCTTGGTTCGACCCCGAGAGCATCAGTTCTGGATGTGTCCAGGTGATGCGCTGATGGCTGGGGCCCGAACTCGATCCGCAGGTGGGGGCGCTTCGAATGATCATGAAGGGGTCAGAGCCACGCTTATGAGCACGTGGGGCGGATGACGGTCTCCAGCGGGAAACCGGCCCCCCCTGTCGGGCCAGCGGGATAGGCGGACGATCTTCGAGAAGTAGGAGGGGAGTGTATGGCGGAGATGCATCACGGTCGAGATCGGCGCATCGCCGGAGAAGGTGTACGAGGCGCTCGTCACATCGGAGGGCCTGCGGGGGTGGTGGACGGCCGACAGCACGGCCGACGCGCAAATCGGCGGTGTAGCGGAGTTTGGATTCGACAGCCGCGGCACCGTGTTCCGCATGCGCATCGAGGAGCGTCGCCCGGCCGCACGTGTCGTCTGGGCCTGCGTGGGCGGGCCGCAGGAGTGGCAGGGGACGCGCCTGACCTGGAGCTCTCCCCCGCGGAGGGGGGGGACCGCGCTTCGCTTCACGCACGCCGACTGGCGCGCGCCCACGCCGCGCTTCGCCTCGTGCAACTCGATGTGGGGAGCGTTGATGTTCCGCCTGAAGGACTATGTGGAGGGGAAACGGCCGGGTCCGCGCTGGACAACCTAACGCAGGGGAGGGAGCGATGCCCAAGACGATCCGACAGTCCGTGACGTTCAAGGCCAGCCCGCGCGCCGTCTACGAGGCGCTGGTGGACTCGCGCCGGCACGCGAAGTTTACCGGCGCGCCGGCCCGCATCAGCCGCAAACCGGGCGGGAGCTTTACTGCGTACGGCTCCTACCTCAGCGGGGTGAACCTCGATCTCGTGTCGGGAAAGCGGATCGTGCAGTTCTGGCGGTCCAGCAATTGGCCGAAGTTTTACTACTCCACGGTCACGTTCGACCTCACGAAGGTGCGGGGCGGCACCCGCCTCGCCTTCGTCCAGATGGGCGTGCCGGACCGGGACTACCGGGACAAGAAGTCGGGCTGGATCACTCACTACTGGCGGCCGATGAAGGCGATGCTGGAGAAATCGTAAGGCAGGCCGCCTCGCCCCGGCCGAACATCCCCCTCCCTCGTGCTGCCTCGCCGGCCGGCCCGATCCCCGGGCCGGCCGGCGACCAGTGTCGCGGCGGCGATCCTGCCGAAATGGGGCGACGGGGTGGAAACGCCCTGGCAGGGTGGCTGGCGGCGATTTCCAGGTCGCCGTTCCGCCTGTGACCTTGGGGGCCGCTCCGCGGGGCGGCGGGCGCACGGCCTGACCGGCCCTGGCAGCGCCGCCGCTGACCCCGCTCTCGGTGCCGCCCCGGCGGAACCTTCCGTCGATCTTCCGCCCAGCCTGCCTGTGGGTTCCCGGCGCGCCAATTCGAACGATACGTGGAAGCCGTCAGAACGGACGAGACCGCCCCACCGCGGAGGGGGGCATTCACATAGGGTGGGAAGGACGTCCGATCTCGAGGCGGCGTGGCGCGCCGGCGCCGGATGTGCGTCCCCAGGAGCGACCCATGGCCGAGGCACCGATCTCACACACCCCGCCGGGCCCGATGAGGGGCCTGCGCCGCACGCATGCCTGGTGGGCCGGGCCCGGCATTCCCCGCATCGAGGAATGGATCAGCCTCGTGCGGGTCGTGCTGCTGCTGACGCTGATCCCCGCGCTGTGGTTTGGGATCATCGCCATCCCCCAGCCGGCGGTCAACATCATCATCGTGGTCCTGGGGGCCTACGTGATCGTCCTGGCGCTCGGCGCGCGCTGGCTCGCCCTGGTCCGGCGGACCGATCTGGTCATTGCCCTCGACCTGCTCGTTGTGACGCTCGTCGTGTACATCTCCCGCGGCGTATCCAGCCCGTTCCTCTACCTCTACTACCTCACGATTCTCGAGGCGGCCATCCGGATGAATCTGCGGCAGGCGCTCGCGGCCTCCCTGGCGATGGCCGCGATGATCATCCTCCTGTGGATGCGCGGAGCCGGTCCCGAGGCACTGGAGACCACGGGGTTCCGGCTCGGCGCTTTCATCGCCAGCGGCTTCTTCCTCGCCCTGCTGCTGGGGATCCTGGTCCAGGAGTACCGGGCCGCCCAGGAGCGCGTGAACGAACTGGAGTTTGAGAGCGACCTCGCCTCCAAGGTCTCCGGCGAGCTTCGCGTGGATGGCCTGGCGGGGATCCTCCTGCAGGCCTTCCTCGAGATTACCGGGCTCCCCAAGGGGGCGGCGTATCTGTGCGAAGATTCGCGTGAAGAGGGGAGGCCCCACACCCTGATCGCGGCGGATGGATTCGATTGGGAGAATGGCGGGGTGAGCCCGGCCCACCTCCCGCTGCCGGCGGCGCCCGCCGGCGCAGGGGGCGGCGAGGTCATCGTGCAGCCCTGCGCGTCGCCGGACGGCCAGCCCGATGAAGTCATGGCGTGCGTGCCTCTGGTCCACGCCGATCGCGTGCGGATGTGGATCTGCGGGATGGCGCGGCCGCCCCTCGCCCTCCCCGATGCGGTCCGCCGCCGCCTGCACCGACTGGCAATCCAGGGGGTGTCCGCCCTGGAGGCGGCCCGCCTCCACGAGAAGGTCCGGGAGCTGGCCGCCACCGACTCGCTGACCGGTTTGGCGAACCGGCGGAGCTTCTTCGACCGCATCACCGCCGAGATGGCGCGCGGCCACCGTCTGGGGCGGTCCCTCAGCGTCGCGCTCGTGGACCTCAACGGGTTTAAGGCCATCAACGACAGCTACGGGCACGACGTCGGGGACGCGGCGCTGGTGCGGGTGACACAGGTGCTCGTCGCCGGCATGCGCGGCTCCGACCTGGTGGCCCGCTTCGGCGGGGACGAGTTTGTGCTCCTGTTCCCCGAGACCGCGGCCGCGGATGTGGCGCGGATCCTCACCCGGATGGGCACCATGAAGACGTCGATCTCCGCCGCCGGCGGCGACGAGCTGCATCTCACGCTCTCGTGGGGCATCGCCGGCTGGCCCGAGGACGGGGCCACCCCCGAGGAGCTGCTGCGGACGGCCGATCGACGGCTCTATGAGATGAAGAAGCACCGGTACGACATCAATCGCCTCCGCCCACCCCAGCTGCGCGGCACGGCGAAGGCGGGGCGGCGGGTCTAAGGCGCCCGGTCGGCCTCGCCCCGCTTCTGCCGCGTCCCTCACCTCCGATCTTCCTCGTTCCCTTTCGGCCGCCGCTACGGTACGCTTCAGTCGGCACATTTCCCAGGACGTCATCAGGCCGGGGGGCACGCATGTTTCCGCTGTCGCGGATCGATCAGATCGCCCTCGTCGTTCGCGACCTCGACGCCGTGATGCGGCGGTACTGGGAGACGCTCGGGGTCGGCCCCTGGAAGGTCTATACCTACGGCCCGCCGCTGGTGCGGGAGATGACCTATCGTGGACGGGCCCAGGACTATCGGATGCGGCTCGCGCTGGCACAGGCGGGCGCGCTGACGATCGAGCTGATCCAGCCGCTGTCGCCGCCGAACATCTACGCCGATCACCTGGATCGCAAAGGGGAGGGGCTCCACCACCTCGGCGTATTCGTCCCGTCGCTCGATGAGGCGGTGGCCGACGCGCAGCGGCGGGGGTTCGCGGTGCTGCAGAGCGGGCGGGGGTACGGCCGGCTCGGCGACGGCGGCTACGCCTACCTCGACACCGAAGCCCTCTTCGGGGTGATCCTCGAGCTCATCGAGGTTCCGCGGGAGCGGGTCCCGCCCGAGGCCGAGTTTCCGTCCCGCTGATCAAGCCGATCGGGCGTCGGTTTCCCCCGCCGGGCCGAGGAGGCTTCGCAGCGGCACGATGGCGTAGCCGCGGGCGCGCAGGCCGGCGATCATCCCGGGGAGCGCGGTCCAGGTGGCCTGCGGTGTCGTCGGATGGCCGCCGCGGTCGTGGAGGTCGATGATGGCGCCGGGGTGGGCCCACCGGATCACCCGCGCGGCCATCTCGCCCGCGCTCACCGGGCTGAGCCACCCCTCTGGACGGACCGACCAGAGGATGCGCACCTCGCCCAGCTGGCCGGCGCGGACGTAGGCGGTCCAGTTGAACATTCCCCAGGGCGGCCGGAAGTACCGCGGGAAGATCCCGGTCACCTCGGCGATCGCCGCCGCCCCCTGCTCAACCTCCGCCGCCGCCGCCCGCGGGGGGAGCGTCCAGAGGTGCCGGTGTCCGTAGGTGTGGTTGCCGAGGTCGTGTCCCGCCTCCGCCACCGCCCGGGCGACCACGGGGACGGCTTCGGCCTGGCGGCCCACCATGAAGAACGCCGCCCGGATCTGGGCCTGGGCCAGCGCCTCCAGGACCCGAGGAGTGTGCTCCGGGTCCGGGCCGTCGTCGAAGGTCAGCGCCACCATCGGCCGGGCCGGGCCGCGCTTGATCACGCCGACCCGGATCGTCCCCGCCACCACCTGGGTGCCGAGTGTGTACGCCGCGGCGCCTCCCAGTGCGCCCGCCACGGCGGTGAGGCCGGTCCGCAGGCCGGACGGTATCCCCACTATCCTTCCACCGCCTCCGTGCGCCACTGCGTGGCGGCGCCCGAGGCGAGGAGCAGCAGGCCGCCGCTCAGGTAGAACGGCGACGCCGGGTTCGCCCACTGCCAGAGGAGCCCGCCGACCAGCGGGCCGATCACCCCGCCCATGCCCTCGACCGTCATCAGGATCCCGAGGCCGGCGCCGCGGACGTCCTCCGGCAGGAGCCGGAGGAGGATGCTGTTCCACGCCGGCAGGACGAACGCGTACCCGACCCCCATCCCGATGAAGTCCAGCGAGAGCAGCCACAGCGAGTGGCAGAACGGTACCGCGATCAGCAGCAGCGCGACCGCGCCCAGGCCGAGCCCGTAGGTCCGGCGCCGCCCCAGCCGGTCCCCCAGCCGCCCCGCGGGGGCGAGTAGGAGGAGGCCGGCGCCCATCCCGAGCACCATCAGCACGAGGAGCTCCCGTTCGTTGAGGCCGCGGACGACTTCCAGGTAGGGCACGACGATCGGGATGAGCACCCCGGCCGCCAAGATCTGCGGGATGAGGCTCGTGGCCAGCTGCACCAGCGATCGGCCCACCATGCGCAGCAGGTGGCCGACGGCCGGGCCGTTGCCGGACCTCGTCCCCACAGCATCGGCGGAAAGCAACAGCCCGAGGACCCCGGCGGCGAGCAGCGGAAGCATGAACACGCTCAGCGAGACGGGATGGTTGGTTCGGCTGAGAAGCGTGGCGACGCCGATGCCGAGCCCGGCGCCGAAAAACCACATCGAGAACACGTGGCCGAGCGCGCCGCCGACCTCGGACCCCGCGCTTCGCGTCAATCGGGTCAGCGCGGCGGGCCAGAGCGGGGAGGCGCCCGCGCCCATCGCCGCCAGGGCGAGGAACACCTGCCAGGTGGCCGTGGATGCCACCAGCGCGGCGAACGCGGCCGCATAGATCCAGAACCCCCACAGCAGCATCCGCCGCGCCCCCACGCGGTCCACCAGCCACCCGGACAGCAGCTTCGCGGCCACCTCGGTGAAGAAGTAGGCCGAGACCGCTGCGCCGGTCGTGCCCATCGGCCATCCCAGCCGCTGCGCCACCAGGGTCGGCAGGAGGACAAACAGCAGGGCGCCGTGGACGAATTCCACCAGGCCCACGGTCGTGGCGAGGAGCGCCGTTTCGTTCGGAGATTTCAAGTTAGGCCCGAGATCCCTTTCAATCCCCTCTCCTCACCGCTAACCCTTGCGAATCCTGAAAATCCCGTTGCGGGATCCTTTCGCATACCCGACTATTCTCTAGGTTCCCGAAGGCTCCTCGTTAGCCAAGCGTTGGCAGATTAGCCGTGCCGATAGGCAACTTCGTGCCGGGAGGGTAGGACTATCCCTCGGAAGGCTCGCGTTCCAGCCCCTTGCTGCCAGGTGCGCAGGAGCCTTGCAAATGGGCTAGGACGTGGTGATGGGTGGGAGTTTGGGAGTGTAGTCTCAGGGGGTCGTAAGATGACAGGACTCACGGTATTCGAGGCGAGAGCTTTATTTCCCAAGACCTTCGGTACTTCACGGGCGCACCTACGACGCGCGGAGTTGCGTTGAGGGAGTTGGGCGAGGGGCAAGAGGTGTTGCGCCGTCCGGTCGGAGAGTGACCGAAGGGCGCATATGCGGCGGTGCCCACGACGATCTCGTTCCTACACGTGAGGCTTGAGACCGAAGGCGATGGACATCTTGGACGTGGCTGGGGAAGCTGGGAACCCTGCGACAGCTCCCAAGGCAATCATAGGGGCTAGAGCAACAGTCAAGCTCCTCCCAGAATCAGACAGGGGGGGTGGCGACAGGGAAACACGGCCAAGATCGCAGTCTTCCAGTCTCCTGAATGGACTCAGCCCACTCGAAAGATCATCGCCCCGCCGGAGGCTGCTACTTCTTGTTCCTACTTGAACTCTGTTTCACTCGAAACTTCACGATCCGGCCCACCAAAGCCAGCGGGAGCGGCTCGTCGAGGGGGAATTGTACCGACCCTTTGGCCACCTTATACGCCGATAACTCCTTCTTAAACGCCCTGATCGCCGATGCACCTGGTTACAATCCTATATGGCTTTTGAACGCCGCGAACCAGACCAGATATCCGTCTAAGGTAAGCGCAGGAATGCCGTAGCTAATCGTTTCCTTGGCTTTCGGTGCGGCCCTTTTTATCGTCAGGCGCATCTTCTTTAAGAGCTGCTGCACTTCTTTCGGAAAGCGATCCACGTAGTCATTAAAATTCTTCGGAATCTTTTTGTTTATCGCCATACCTTAACTATACCCCAAGCTTGTCGCGGTGCAACTCTTCACATCCATTAACTCGAATTTGACCCGGTTTCGGCGGGCCCGGATAACGAGGCACCTAGAGTGTACTGTTTGGATGCATTGTTAACACTTGGAGGAGTCCCTCCGGTGATGAGAAGAGGGTCACAGCCCAGCCTCCGAATACTCCAACCGAGGCCTCGTGCGTATTTCGCTCATCGTGATCACTGATTTCGCTCCATCGTGATCACCCGTTTCGGTGATCCTGATCG
>DATEHM010000070.1:0-14697 GCA_035279545.1 bacterium
TCAGCGCGTTCCGCAGGGAGTGCCGCAGCAGCACGCGCCGCTCTCCCACCCCCTTCGCCCGAGCGGTGCGCACGTAGTCCTCGCCGACCACGTCCAACAGGCTGCTCCTGGCAAATCTGGCGATCTGGGCGGCGGCGGCCGCGGCCAGCGTCACCGCCGGAAGCACGAGGCTGCGCACCCCGGACATGCCCCCGGTCGGAAACCAATGGACGTCCACCGAGAAGAGATAGATCAGCAGCAGGCCCAAGAAGAACGCTGGAGTACTGATCCCCGCCACCGACGCGACGGTGCTGACGTAGTCGGGGAGGGAGTTTCGACGGACGGCCTGGATCGTGCCGACTCCCAATCCCATAACCGCCGCGAGCGAGATGCTGACGAGCGACAGGAGCAGCGTCGGACCAAAATGGGCCGCCACGATGCGGCTCACCGGGTCGCCGCTCCGGTACGATCGGCCGAAGTTCCCGGCCAAGGCGTTTCTAACGAAGTAGAGGTACTGGAGGGGCAGCGGCCGGTCCAGGCCGAGCGCCACCCGGACGCCCTGGACGTCGACGGCGGTCGCATCCGGACCGGCGAGCAGCCTCGCCGGATCCCCCGGAATCGCGTGCACGAACGCGAACACGCCGAGAGAGACCCCGAACAGGATCGGGATCATCTGCCAGAGCCGCCGCCGGACGTACCGAAACATCGGCGGCCCCTTCAGCTCCGGCCCGGCCGGCTACTTGCCCGTCAGGGCCGCCTGCCGGACGTCGACCGTGCCATCCGGGAGCGCATAGACACCGGTCACGCCGTTTCGCACCCCGGCGAGGATCTGGTTGTTGTACAGAAAGACCCACGGCGCGTCGGTCCAGATGATCCGCATGGCCTGCGCGTAGTCTTTGTCCCGCTGGCCCTGATTGGCGGTGTTGAGCGCATCGTGCAGCAGCGCGTCGACCTTGGGGTTCTTGTAGAACGCGATGTTGAAGAGCGTGGGCGGCCAGGACTCGCTGTCGAAGTGCGGCCGCAGGCCCCAATCCGCGTCGCCCGTTGACGGTGACCACCCCGTCAGGTTGAGCTGAGACTGGTTCTCGGCGAAGGGCTTGTACCGGACCGCGGAGAGCACCCCCGCCTCCATCGGTTCGAGGCGGACCGTGACCCCGATCTTGGCGAGCATCTGTTGGACCGCCTCGCCGAGCCGCTGGGTCTCCGTCTGATTTCCCAGCCACAGCGTGGTCGTGAAGCCATTGGGGAACCCGCCCTCGGAGAGCAACTGCTTGGCCTTCGCCACGTCGTAGGGCCATCCCCCGGGTTGCACGGCGCTGTAGCCGGTCACCCCGGGGGTGATCGGCGCGTCAAGCGGCCGGCCGAAACCGCGGAGCACCACCTTCACGACCGCCGCCTTGTCGACGCCGTAGTTGAGCGCCTGGCGGACCTGCACGGCGTTAAACGGGATGTGCTGTGTATTCATCGCCAGGTAGAACGCGTAGATACTCCAACGCTTTTGGATCGACACCCCCGGGGCCTTCGAGACCGCGTCGACCTGGACGCCCGGCACCGGGAACGCAAACTGCGCCTCCCCGCTCAACAACATCGCGACCCGCGAGGCGTCCTCGGACACCGGCTTGATCACGATCCGGTCGACCGCGGGCTTGCCGCTCTCCCAGTAATCCGGGTTCCGCTCCAGCACGATCTCCTGCCCCGGCGTCCAGCTCGCAAGCTTGAATGGACCCGTGCCGACGGGATGGTGCGCGACCTGCGGCTCCCCCTGCTTCAACGTCGCCGGGCTGACGATCCGGCTGCTGGGGTGGGCAAAGTTGTAGAGCATGGCGCCAAAGGGCTTGCGCAGGGTAAAGCGGACGGTGGAATCATCCACCGCGTCAACCGCGGCGATCTCCTCGTAGAGGCTGTACTTCTTCAGTTTGTGTTCGCCGTCCCGTGCCCGGTCGAAGTTGAGCTTGACGGCCTCCGCGTTCAGCGGGGTGCCGTCCTGGAACTTGACGCCCTTGCGCAGGTGGAAGGTGAACACCGTCGCGTCCGGCGACGCCTCCCAGGAGGTGGCGAGCTCCGGTTTGGCCTTCATGTCCGGGGTAAAGCCCAGGAGCCCGTCGTACACCTCGCGCTCAACCGAGAGCGACAGGTTGTCGTTGGTGTCCTCAGGATCGAGACTGATCGCGTCCGCGTACAGGGCCACGGTCACGGTGCGCGGTGCTTGGGCGCCGGCCGGCATCCCGCCCGGCGGCACCGCCAGCCACACCGCGACGATCAGGGCGACGAACACAGCGAGCCTCCGTTCCTGCATGCCCTCCCCCTCCCGTCCGGACTGGAGCTCAGACCAACGGACGCGTGGTGCGCGGAGCTTGGTCCGCGCTGCCTCAGCGATTCCCGAACCGATCACAGCGGTCCTGCCATCGCCCGCGCAAAATGGCGGGTCCGATTCGATCAGACGTTCGGGGGGGCCGGCGGGGAAGCCCGGCAAAGGGCTGCCGTCGAGCGGTGCGAAACCCTTTAGGACATCCCCTCTCTTGGAGGTGGCACGAATGGTCTACGAGCTTAGGGTCTATCGGTGCATGCCAGGACGCAAAGGCGACGTCCTCGCACGTTTCCGAGACCATACGATGGGACTTTTCAAGCGCCACGGCGTCGAGGTGGTGGGCTTCTGGGACACCCTGGTCGGCGAGCAGGACGAACTCATCTACATCACCAAGTTTGCCTCCTGGGAGGACCGGGAGAAGCGGTGGGCCGCGTTCCAGGCGGATCCGGACTGGCACCGGGCGCGCCAGCAGTCCCACGCCCAGGGGGTGATCGTCGAGCACATCCGCACCGCCCTGCTCGCGGCCACGGATTTTTCGCCCCGGGTCTAAGCGCGCTACCCCTTGACCGCCCCGGCCGTCAGCCCCTTGATGAACTGCTGCGACATGGCGAGGTAGAGCGCGATCACGGGGATGACCGCGAGCGACAGGCCGGCGAACAGCAGCCCCCAGTTGGTGGCGAACTCGCCGAAAAAGACCGTTAGGCCGAGCGGCAGGGTCTTCAGCCGGTCCTGATGGATGAACACGAGCGGGAAGAAAAAGTCGTTCCAGATCGGGATGACATTGTAGACCGTGACGATCGCCAGCGCGGGCCGGACGAGGGGGAGCATCACCCGCAGGAGAATGCCGAGCTCGCCGGCCCCGTCGATGCGGGCCGCGCCGTCCAGATCCTGCGGCAGCGCGCGGAAGAAGCCGGTGAGGATGAAGATCGCGCTCGGGAGCCCCGATCCGGCGTAGACGAGGATCAACGACCACTCGTTGTCGAGCAGGCGGAGGTCGCGCATCAAGATGAACAGCGGGATGATCGCCAACCGGATCGGCACCATGATCCCCGTGAGGAAAAACAGATAGAGCAGGTCGTTGCCGCGGAACCGGTACCGCCCGAGCGCGTAGGCGGCCAGCGTGCCGGTGAGCAGGATCAGGACCATCGACGCGACCGTCACGATCACGCTGTTGACGAAGTAGACGCTGAAGTGCGCGGTCCCCCACACCGCCGCGTAGTTGCGCCAGCTCAGGGTGGCGGGCGGCCCGAAGGGCCGCTGGAAGATCTCGCGGGTGGTCTTGAACGAGGACATCACCATGAACGCGAGCGGCAGGAGCACCAGGAGCGCGTTGGCGGCGAGGAGCGCCTGCGCGAGCGCGGCCGTGACCGGCCGGCCCCCCCGGGAGCGCCGCCCGTCCGTCACACCTCGACCTCCCGGCGGCGGAGGTAGACCGCGCCCAGGCCGCTGACGACGAGGAGGAGCGCGAACATCGCCACCGCGATCGCCGAGCCGATCCCGACGTCGGGGTTGCCGGTGTCCACCGCCCCGAACGCCGAACGGTAGAAGAGCAGCCCGAGCACGTCCGTGGCGTGGTTCGGCTCACCGGTGACGCCCTGCATCACGTAGGGGAGCTCGAACCAGTTAAACGCGCCGATAAACGTCAGGATGACGATGATGTTCACCTGGGGCGCCAGCAGGGGGAGAACGATCTGGCGGAAGATCGCCCCCGCGCCGGCCCCATCGAGCCGGGCCGCCTCCAGGTACTCGTCGGGAATCGCTTGGATGCCCGCGAGAAACACGATGGTGGGGAACCCCACCCACCGCCAGGCGTTGACCAGCACGATGGTAACGAGGGCCGTATGGGTATCCCCGAGCCAGGGGCGGGCCAGGGCGCCGAGCCCCACGAGCGCGAGGCCCTTGTTCACGACGCCCCAAACCGGGTTGAGGAACAGCTGCCAGAGGAATCCCACGATCACCAGCGAGAGGGTCACCGGCATGAAGAAGATCGCCCGGTACACCCGCGCCCCCCAGGTGCGCCCGGCGAGGAGGACGGCGAAGGCGAGGCCCAGGCCGTTCTGGACCCCCATCGTCAGCACGAACGTCCAGACGTTGTGCCAGAGCGCCGTCAGCATCCGCACGCTGTAGGGGTACTGCGTTAGGAGCCGCCGGAAGTTGGCCAGGCCGACGAAGCCGCCGCGGACGATCCCATCCCACTGAAACAGGCTGTAGGCCAACGCGCTCAGGATCGGGTAGGCCACGATCACGCTGAAGAGGAGGACCGCCGGCGCGAGAAAAACGGCGACCCACAGCGCCCGGGCCGTCCGGTAGGACACGCGGCGGGGGCCGGGAGCGAACCGCACCCCGGCCCCCGGCCCGCGCGGAGTCCGCGCCAGCGGTGTCGCGATGGGGTCAGCGCCCGCGGAAGGGGTCAAACCATGTGGCAAGCCCGCGGGTGACGTCGTCGCCCACCTGCTGCGGGGTCATCTTCCCGGCGAAGAGCCCCTGCAGGTCGTTCTGGATCAGCTCGCTCCCGGTCGGGTTCTTCCAGCGGAACCCCACGAGCATGATGTAGGGGGTGGCGTGGCGCATCCAGCTCTGAACCTGCTGAAGCTGCGGGTCGTGGATCGACACGCCCGGCACCGCCGAGATCTGCTTGAGCTGATCGGTGAACGCCTGCCCCCAGTCTTTGGTGGCGGTGAACCGGATGAACTTTAGTGCGAGGTCCATGTGCGCGCTCTTCGCGTTCACCCCGTAGTTGCCGTCGTCGTAACTGCTGACCCAGGGGGTGTCCCCCGCCTTCGCCACCGGCCCCGGCATCACGCCGATGTCCAGGGACGCATTCTGGCCTTGAAAGTACCCGAGCTCCCAGATGCCACCGACGAACATCGCCGCCTGCTCGTTGACGAACAACTGCTGCATGTCCGTGTATGAGATCCCCATGAACCCTTGGGGCATGTAGGGCCGGATCTCCTCCACCTTGGCCAGCGCCGCAGTAAACTGCGGGCTGCGAAACGTCGTCTGCCCGCGGGTCACGGCCTCGTAGAAGTTCGACCCGCCGTAGAAGTTGGGGCCGAGGACCCCCAACGCGACCTCGAGGGTCCAGCCCTCTTTACCGCCGTTCGCCAGCGGCGTGATCCCATGGTCCTTCAGCGCCTTGAGCGCCCCCAGGAATTGGTCCCAGGTGGTGGGCTGGGTCGCGCCGGCTTTCTGAAAGAGCTTCCGGTTGTAGAAGATCACGAGCGCCTGCACGGCAAACGGCACCCCGTAGACCTTGCCGTCGGCCTGGCCCCGCGCCCCGTCGAGCCATTGGCGCGGAAACGTCCTCAGCTCGGGGACCTTGTCGTCGAGCGGCACCAGAAACTCCGGCCGCGCAAACGGCTGGAGGGCGCCGTAGGCGCGGAGGTGCACGATATCGGGCCCCTTGCCGGCCTGCATCGCCGCCGAGAGCGCCGTATTGTATTCGGTCGGCTTGAAGGTCTGGAACTCGATCGAGACGCCCGGGTTCTTCGCCTCGAACTTCTTGATCATGCTCTCGTAAAACGCGCGGTCCTCGCCCCGCCAGCTCCAGAACGTCATCGTCGCCCCGGCCTGGCCGATCGCCCCGGCCGGCCAGAGCCCGGCGGCGAAGGCTGCGGCGAGCAACACGATCAGGATTCGGCGCGTCATCTCTCACCTCCGGGGGGAGGACGTCGGAACGCTCCCCGCGATCCGCCTTTTCACGCCGGGCCATTCCATCTCCTCCGTCCGCCCCGGGAGCCCGTGACAACGGGGCGCCGATCGGCTACCCTTGGGCCGTGGACACGCGCGCGGCCCTGGTCGATGAGATCCGCGCCACGGCGAACGGGAACCCGGTCGTAGTGGCCTTCAGCGGTGGCCTGGACAGCACCGTCACCGCCGCGCTGGCCCGCGACGCCCTGGGCCGCGACCGCGTCCTGCTCATCACCGTCAACATGGGCATGTACGCCTACACCCGCGGCAACGAGATCGTGTTGGAGGTCGCCGAACGGCTCGGGCTGCCGCAGCGCTGCCTGCTCGGCCAGTTCAAGCAGCACCGCGTGCAGGCTGCGGGGCCGGCCTGCAACCGCTGCACCCGCGAGATCAAGCTCGGGATGGTCAAAGCGGTTGCCGGCGGGCGCCTGGTCCTCACGGGGGCCAACCGCAGCGATACGTGGGGCCAGCTCGGGCTGAAGGTCTGCAACGGCTACTACGCCCCGTTGCTCGACCTGGAGAAACCCGAAATTGGGACGCTGGCCGATGCGCTGGGGGTGCGCCCGCCCCGGATCGGCGAGAACCCCGGACGGGAGGGGTGCAAGCTCAAGCATCTCCTCAAGCCGCTCGCGGCGCCAGAGTACCACGGGAGCGCCGTCGCGCGGGCCAATGAGGTCGTCCTGGCGGTTCTGCGGGAGGTGGGGGTGGCCCCCGATCTGGCCAACGTCAAGATCATCGGCCCGCTCGGGCGGAACATCGGCCTGGTCAACGTCCGGCCCGCCCCGAACGCGGGGCTCCGGAGGCGGCTCGTCGAAGCCCTGCGGGCCATCGAACAATTGGACGAGGTGCACGTGGTGGCCGGCCCGCTGACGCTCGTGGCCAAGGCGAGCCCAGCGATCCTCAACGATCCCCACGCTCGGTACTGGATCGAGCACGGGCGGCTGGCGCCGGACTTCGCCGCCCCGATCACGGTGGACTGGCAGCCGACCTCGAACACCCGCCTGGGGACGTTCCACATCGTGGGGTTTCGTTCCACGGCTCTCTCCTGACGTCGCCCTCAGGCATGTGGGCGCGCGATCCGGGTGCGCTGCCAGAACCCCACCAGCCCGAGGAGGCCAAACGCGACCGCCCAGGCCAGGCTCCCCCAGAACTGCCACCAGGCCACGCGGTTGGCGACCGCGCCGCCGGCCACGATCTGCATGGGGAGATAGGACGGAAAGTACTCGATCACCGCCCGGCTGGCCGCGGGGTTGCCGATCGGGTTCTGCAGAAACGTGTCCACGAGGCTCAACATGATGATGACGAAGAAACCCTCCAGGTCGCCCCGCGCCACGACCCCCACCGCCACGCCGATCGCGGCATAGGTCAGCACCGCCCCGAACGTCCCGGCAAAGACCACGGCGGGGTGCCGGGGGGGTGTGAACACCGCCAGGACGGCCACGGCGTACGCGGCAACCAGCACGGCCGCCACGCCGAACGCCGTGAGGCGTCCAAGGATGAGCGCCCCCCTGGAGAAGCCGCAGAGCACCAGCCGTTGGTCCACCAGCGCGGACCGGCGGACCGCGCTCAGGGAGGCAAAGCCCATGATCAGGGTCGTGGCGTTCAGCATCCCGGTGAGCAACCCGAGGCGGTGCTGGCTGGTGGCGACGAACACCCCAAACGCCCGCAGCTTAAACCCGATCGGCGTGTCGTCGGTGAGGCCGTAGATCGTCGCGTACCAGGCGGGCAGGTAAAGCACCAGCAGCAGCATCGCGAACCGGTTGTGGGCCTGCTCGATCAGGCTGAGCCGGAACGCGATGAGCGATTGACGGATCACGAACGGTCCTCCGGGGTGACGATGCCGTCGTGGAGGCGCAGGAGGGTGTCAAACCGGGTTCGTTCGAAGAACAGGTGCGAGATGATCACGATGACCCGACCCGCGCGGCGGAACCCCTCGGCCAGCCCCCAGAACCGCAGGTACGTTTCCCAGTCGAACCCCTGATACGGCTCGTCGAGCAGGAGGACGTCGGGGTCGTGCATCAAGGCAAGGACGAGGTTGAGCTTCTGCCGCGTGCCCCCGCTCAGGTCGCTGACGAGCCTGTCCCGGTTCTGGCTGAGCGCGAGCGTTTCCATCAGGGATTCCGCCCGCCGGGTGGGGCCGAGGCGGTACGCGGTGCGGAACCACTCCAGATTGTGCGCAACGGTCAGGCCAAGATGGACCTGGGGGTCCTGGGGGCAGTACCCGATTCGTCCCCGGACGTCGACGCGGCCGCGAGAGGGGCGCAGGAGCCCGGCCATGATCTTGAGCAGCGTGGACTTCCCGGCCCCGTTCTCCCCGACGACCCCCACCATCTCGCCGCGGCGGGCGGTGAAGGTGACGGCACGAAGCACCTCGTGGCGGCCGAACGCGCGGGCAACCTCCGACACGCTGAGCGCTGCGACCCGTTCATCCACGCCCGGACAGGTTCCAGCGTGGGGGGCGAACTCCTCTGCCTCCCCGCCGGCCGGGCCGTATTCCCCCCCCAGCGTGTTTGCTATACTGAGGCGAGACGGCCTATGGATCCGCAACTATCGCCAGACGCGCAGACCCTCGCGCGCGCGGTCAAAGCCGAAGCGCGCGAGGTGGGATTCGACCTGTGCGGGATCACGACGAGCGCCCCCTTCCCCCAAGAAGGCCGGGCGCTCGCCGACTGGATCAACCGCGGCTATCATGGGGAGATGGGCTACATGACCCGCAACGCCCCGAGGTCACCCCGACCCGCGGCCGTGGTGCCCGGCGCCCGCGCGCTCGTCGTGGTCGGGCTGTATTACGGCGGCGGCCCCGACGCTCCCTCCCCGCCGGGCGGTGAGCCGGCCGAACCTCGAGGCCGGATCAGCCGCTACGCGTGGGGGGACGACTACCACGAGGTGATGGACTCCCGGCTCAAACGGCTGGCCGAGTTCCTGCTGAGCCGGGGAGCGCGCGTAGCCCGCTACTACGTGGATACCGGACCGGTGATCGATCGGGCCGCCGCACGGCGCGCGGGCTTGGGCTGGTACGGGAAGAACACGCTGATCATTACCCGGAGCGGGCACGGCTCGTGGGTGTTCCTCGGGGAGATCCTCACCGACCTGGCGCTCCCGCCGGACACCCCGGCCGAGGGGAACTGCGGTCACTGCCGGCTCTGCCTCGACGCGTGCCCGACGGGTGCGATCATCGCGCCCTACGTGGTGGATGCGCGGCGGTGCATTTCGTACCTCACCATCGAACACCGCGGCCCAATCCCCCGGGACCTCCGTCCGGCCATCGGGGACCGGATTTTTGGGTGTGATATCTGCCAGGATGTCTGCCCGCACAACACGAAAACCGCCGCGCAGATGCATCCGGAGTTGGCTCCGCGTCCCGGCACGGGCCCCCGCCCCGAGCTCTTGCCCCTGCTGAACATCACCGACCAAGAGTTCCAACGGCGCTTCCGCGGCTCGCCGGTCAAGCGGACCAAGCGCGGAGGCCTGCGGCGAAACGTGGCGGTCGCGCTGGGAAACGCGGGAGATCCGGCGGCGGTGCCGGAGTTGCTCCGGGCCCTGGCCGACGAGGGCGATCCGGTGGTACGAGGTCACGCCGCCTGGGCCCTCGGTCGGATCGGGACGGAAGGGGCGAGGGACGGCCTTCGGCGGCGCCTCCCGCTCGAGGAGGACACGGCTGTGCGGGAAGAGATCACCCTCGCCCTGGCCGGGAGCGCCCGGCACTCCACGTGAGCCTCCACGGCCGCCGCATCCTCGTCACCTCGGGACCAACCCGCGCGCCCCTCGACGCGGTCCGGTTCATCACGAACAAGTCCACAGGCCGGCTGGGATCCCTCATCGCGGAGGCGGCGATCCAGGACGGGGCCGACGTGACCTTCGTCTACGGCCGGGGGAGCGACACCCCGACCGTACGGGGCGGCCGGGGGGACCAACTACGGCTGGTGCCGGTCGATACGGTCGATGACCTGATCGCCGTCTTCAAGCAGGAGCTACCGACGGGCTACGACGCGGTCGTCCATGCCATGGCGGTCCTCGACTTCGCCCCGGCCGAAGTACGCGAGGAGAAGACCTCGAGTGATCTCTCGGAATGGGTCGTGCGCCTCACCCCGACCGCCAAGGCCGCCCAACTGATCCGCACCCTCTCGCCCAAGACGTTCTTCGTGGGCTTCAAGCTGGAGGTGGGGAAGCGTCAGGCCGACCTAATCGACATCGCCGCGAGGTGGCGAACCCACAACCGCGCAGACCTCGTCATCGCAAACGACCTCCGAGACATCGAGCGGGGGACGCATATCGGATACCTGGTGGGCCCCGACGGCGAGGTCGAGGGGGTCGCCGAAGGGAAAGAATCGATCGCTCGGGCGCTGGTGGACGTGCTGGACCGCCGTCTGGGCACCACCTAGAGCCGCCGGGGCGACCCCGTCGCCCGCCCGGCCTTAAGGGCCACCTTCACCGCGCCCCGGCGTGGCCTCGAGGGCACGGGGCTCCGGCCCCACTCGGATCGGCGGCCCCGACCGGCCGATGTCGCGGCGCACGGTTCCGCCGCGATCGCGGCGTCCGTAAGTGAGTTCGCCCCCCAAGTATCCGGTGATGAAGAGGACGATCAAGACCAGGACCCCGATGCCCATGACCCCGCGGGGGCTGCGCGATGCGTCGAGATGGATGAGCCACCGAAGCACGAGCCAGAGCAAGACGAGGGCCAGCAGCACGTAGCCCCAGTGCTCATGCACCTGCACGCGGCGCCCGCTAAAAAAGCTGAGAAGGCTGCGCCCGCCCTCGCGGTAGAGCCCGCCTTCCCGCTCGCGTGCATCGGGCGTCACCAGCCCGCTCGCCACACTCAGGGCGGTTCCGATCGCCCCCGCGACCAAGCAGTAGAGCCCCGCAAGGCGGAACGACTGGGCCTTCCGGATCCAGCCGATGGCGTCAAAGATAAAGGCGAGGCACAGCAGCGCGATGGGGAAATGAACCAGAACCGGGTGCAGTTCCAACCGCCAATTGAAGTGGAGCGGCATGCCGTCACTCCTTTCGCTCTCGATCTGTGGGCCAGCCTGATCCGTCCACGTTACAAGATAGATGCGGCGCATGACGGCGCGATGACGAGCCGCCCCACCGCGCCACTCGATGCCCCGGCCCCGCGCGGCCGGCGGCCTCTCACGTGGTGACGTTGCGGGCGCCGGGAAGGGTTACACGCACAACCGTCCCCTGCCCGGGGGGGCTGGTGATGGAGAGGTGCCCGCGGCGGCGTTCAACGATGGCACGGGCGATCGCCAGGCCCAGCCCGTAACCGCCTGTGGCGTTTCGCCCCTGGTAGAAGGGATTCGCCACGTGCGGGAGGTCCTCTGGAGAAATCCCCGGGCCCTCGTCGGGCACGCTGGCGATGGCCCGGCCATCCTCGGCACGGACCGTTACCGTCACCGTTCGCCCGCGGGGGGAGAAGCGGATCGCGTTTTCGACAAGCGCCGTCAGCACATCGGCGGCCTCATCTTGTTCGGCGAGCGCCCAGGCGGGGCCGGGAGCGTCCAGGGTCAGCCCCACCCCGCCCTGGCGCGCGGCCGGGTCGAGGCCGGCCACCACCGCTTCCGCCGCGCGCGCGAGATCCGCACGCCCCGCAGCGACCTTCGACCCCGCTTCCGCGTGCGCCAGCGCCGTCAGCCTGGCCGCCAGCGCTTCCATTCGCTCCGTCTGTTCCAGGGTCGTGCGCAGCGCCTCATCCGGCGTCACGCCTCGTCCCGCGCGCGCGAGCTCAGCGGCGGTACGGATCACCGACAGCGGGGTCCGGAGCTGGTGGGAGGCCAGGGCGACAAACTCGCTCCGCTCTCGAACGGCCGCATCGAGCGGGCGCAGCGCAAGGCCGGCCAGCGCATAGCCGACCGGTAGCGCCAGCAGGCCCCCGGTCACGGTCAGGGCAATGAGCACCTGGAGGAACATCTTGAGCGCCCTGAGTTCCTCCTGTGCCGGAGTGGCGACGACCGCAGGCCGCCGCCGTGTGTCGGCAATTGCAGAACGGCCAGCGCGCCGAGGTGGGGGTTGGACACGATGCGGAACCCCTGGGCTCCGCTCTCCCGTCCCTCGGTGTCCGGGAGTTCCGGCAACGGGTGCCCGCGCTCGTCGACGATAAGGTACCCGGGCGTGAGACTGGGATCTCCATACCGTCGTGCCGCGCGCTCCAGCCGCTCGTGCAGGTGCGCGTACACGCCTTTCCTGACCGCCACATACGCCCCTGCGGAAAGGCAAGCCAGGATGATCCCCACCACGAGGGCGCCGACCACCGCCACGCGCCACCGACTCTGCCGCAGCAAACGAAGATGCAGGCGCGGTGCCAGCCCCTTCACGACGGGCCGCCTGAACCCTGGCCGCCGAACCGATAGCCGAGGCCGGGAACGGCGGTGATCCGGCCGTCCCACCCCGCCCGCCGCAGCCGGCGCCGCAGCCGGGAAACGGTAGCGTCTACCACATTCGCTCTCGGCACGGCCTCCGACCCCCAGATGCGCTCAACAATCACCTCACGCGAGAGGGTGCGTCCGGGATGCCGCAGCAGAAACTCCAGCAGATCGAACTCCCGCAGCGGGACGGTGATGACCTGATCGGCCACGGTGACCTGGCGGTCGGTCGGCCAGAGGCGGAGCGACCCCGACGTCAGGACCTCAGGGACGATCAGATCGGACGGCCGGCGCAGCAGCGCCCGCAGCCGGGCCAGCAATTCTTCAAACACGAACGGCTTGACGAGGTAGTCGTCGGCGCCGGCATCTAGCCCGGCGACCCGATCGTCCACGCGACCTCGCGCGGTCAGGCAAAGGGCAGGAGTTCGAACCCCGGCCTGGCGCAGGGCCCGCAGCAGTTCAAGCCCATCGAGCCCGGGCAGCATCAGGTCGAGGATCAGCGCATCGTAGGTGCCCGTGCAGGCGCGATCGTACGCCGTGTCTCCATCGCGCGCCCACGCGACCCGATAGCCGTAGCTTTCGAGGCCTCGGCGGACGACATCGCCGAGCGCTTTGTCATCCTCGACCAGCAACAGGTGCATCTCTTCCCTCTGACCGGCGGCCATGCTGAGCTTGATCCAAAGTATAGCGACCTCTCCCGGCCTCGCGCAAATTCATGTCATCGCGGCGTCATAAGCTTCTGATACCGTTGCGTCATCAACCCGATACCTTCGCTGGGTAGAGTGTGTCTGGGACGCCGATGGCTCCCCACCACAACCGAAAGGAGGCACACGATGCGCCGCACGCTGGCAACGATGACCCTGGGGGTGATTCTGACGCTCGCCACATCAACGGCGTTCGCCAACGACAACACGGATGCCGGCCAACCGAAGCCGGCAGCATCTCCCGCGATTGTCCTCCCCGCGGCGAGCAATGCAGGAACCCTTGCCGGTCCCGGGCCGTCCGGGCAGGATTTCGGACCGTACCACGACGCCCACCTCGACAACCAGGGGCAGTAGGATCCCGGGGGACCGGCGGCCGACCGGTGGGCCGCCGATCCCCCAGAGGCTTCGCCGGCGCCGATGCCCCTGTAAGGTGGGTAAGCTTAATGTCAGAGGAGAGGATGCGAACATGCGACGCAATAGACGGAAGATACCGACTAAGATTCAGCCGCCCCGTTGCGTGGCGGTGGCGGCGACGATGCTGGTCGCGCTGTTCGTGGCCACATTTGGCGCAGGACCCTGGCCGGCTCGGGCGCAGGCCGCGTCCCCGACGGCGGCCCAGGGGGCGGAACGCTACGTCATCGACGCATCTGCGTCCCAAGCACTGTATCACGTCACCGAGACCTTCATCGATCGCAACAACCGGCTCAACGTCGCAGTGGGTACCACGCACGGCATACAGGGCGCGGTCCTGATCGATCGGGCCCACCCACGTCAGAGCCGAGTGGGCCCCATCACCGTAGATATCAGCCAGCTCACATCGAACAGCCGGCGGCGTGACAATGCCATCCGCCAGCAGTGGCTCGAATCCAGCAAGTATCCAACGGCGGTGTTTACGCCGAAGTCGATTCAGGGACTCCCGGACACGTACGTCGATGGACGGGAGGTGCCGATCCAAATCGCAGGGGATCTACAGGTCCGGGACATGACGAAACCGGTCACCTTCGCCGGCACGGTCAAGCTGGAGGGAGACACGCTGACCGGACATGCCACCACGACCGTTCTCATGACCGATTTTGGGTTCGATCCGCCATCGATCCTCGGTCTGCTGAAGGCAGAGAATCAGGCACAATTGGAGTTGCAACTGACGGCACGGCGCACGCCATGAGGGAGCGGTAGGTGGGCGGGAGGTCGGTGGGCCGCCGCGTTGGCCCTTGGGGCGGAGGGGCGGCGAGGTGTGCCGGCACATTGTGGCCCTCTTGGCTCATCGCGCAGCTTCGCTTACCGCTAGGCCGGCGGATTCATGCCTGCGTGTTGGGAGCCCTGAGGCGCGGGCACGAGCGGTCCACGCGTCCGTGCCGCCGGCGCTCGGGTACGCATTTCCCGGATTACGCGATCGCGGCTGAAGTCTCAAGACACATACCCGCGCGATAAGATCACACCGCCTGCGGCAGTGATCGCTCCGAGTGTGGAACATCCCCGGACAAGATCCGCCGGGGGGTCAGAGTTGTCCGCACCACCCCCGAGGCAGGCTTCTGGATCGCGCGTCGGGAACATCCTCCTACCGCTTGGAGTCGAGGAGGGCCGTCTAATGAAGAAATACCGACTGGACGAGATGTCGTGGATGGAGGCCGAGGAGGCGTTCAAGAAGGCCGACACG
>DATEHM010000071.1:0-14826 GCA_035279545.1 bacterium
TATCCGGTCGTGCGCAGATCGTTACACGCGAGCGGCCGCGCGGAACAGGACGATGGAGGATTCCGTATCCGTCACTCCTATGGCTGAAATGCGAAAATATAATGGCTGTAGAGGCGTGGATCATGAATTAGCCTACTATTAGCCCACATAAAATAAGGCCGGCTGCGTCATCGTTCTTCGGGCCGCATGGTCGGCGGCCGGTGTCGCTCCGCCCGATCGAACGTGAACGTCGCGAGGCACGCGAGTTCGCCCCGTCGCATCGACACCGTCAAGAGGAGCGCCGTGAGGACGCAGGCCGGCGAGCCGCGGCGTGCCGGGTCGAACGCGTTGAGGGGGAGCGCGGCGATGGAGGCGTCCGTCGACCGGTAGACCGCCCGGGCGTAGGCGCGCATTTTGGGGCCATCGATCCGGACCTCTCGCGCCCACGCGGTCCATGCCGGGGCCCGTGCGACGTCACACCCGGCAAGCGGCGGCAGTTCGCTGAGTCCTGTGCGTCCAGACCACGTCGACAGCGCAAGCGGGGCGCCGGCTGCCAGGACGCCGTTGACCGTTAGATCCTCGCACAGGACTGTTTGGGCGTATCGGACGATGGCGGCGGCGCCGTATTGCGGACGGCGGCGCGGGGGGTGGTTTGGGAAGGTGTCGATCGCGGCATCGAGCAGGGCATGCGCAACCCAAAACTGCCGCTGCAGCAGTTCCCGCGCGTTCAGGGCGGCGGGTTCTCCCGTCTGCCGGGCCGCCTGTATTGAAATCACGGCTTTCTGTCCTCACGTGCGTCGTCCCGGCTCGGCAGCACGGCCGGCAGACCGAACATCTCATGCACGTCGAGCCCCACGAAACTCGTCAGCCCGGCGATGGCCTGGTCCTGGATGGTCAGGAGGTGCACGGTGTGGAACCTCCATTGCGGCTGCAGGCCGCGGCCGTAGAACGCGAACGCTGGCTGCCGGTTCGCCGCCGTCGGCACCAGGTGGAAGGGACCGTTTCCTCCCGCCCGGCACACGTGCGCGAAGAATCTGGCGACCGCATCGCGGCCTTGGTACCACTCGGACCACGGCGGCATGCTCGCCGTCGCGTCTTCCCGCAGGAGCGCCACGAAGGCGTGTACGTCCGCCGTCTCCCAGGCACGGACGTACCGGTCAAGTAGCGCGCGCCGTCGCTCGTCAGGCGGCGCGACCGCGCCGGTGCGGCGCCTGGGAAGGCGCGTCTCGAGCGTGCCGCGGGCGCGCTGGAGCGCGCTGTTGACGGAGGCTACGGACGCGTCGAGCAACCGGGCGGTCTCCGAGGCGGACCAGCCCAGCACGTCATGCAGCAGCAGCACGGCCCGCTGACGCGGCGGCAGGTGCTGAATCGCTGCGACGAAGGCCAGCTGCACGGCCTCCCGCATTTCGTACCGCGCCTCGGGACCCGGCGCGGCGTCCGGAATCCCCTCGAGCGCCGCGTCCGGGTACGGCTCGAGCCATGCGATGTCCGTCGCCGGCGGGTGGGGGGGCACCCGACCGGTCGGCGGGCCCGCGTCCTCGGGCAGCAACCGCCGGGTGCGTCGGCGGCCGGTGAGCGCATTGAGGCAGGTGTTGGTCGCGATGCGATAGAGCCAGCCACGGAAGGAGCCGCGGCCTTCGTACCCTTCGATCCCTTGCCAGGCGCGCAACAGCGCCTCCTGCACCAGGTCCTCGGCGTCATGGAAGGAGCCCAGCATCCGGTAGCAGTGCAGGTGCAGCTCGCGGCGGTGCGCCTCAGCCAGGCGCTCGAAGGCGTCGCGGTCGCCGCGCCGCACGTTCTGTAAAAGTGCCGTGGTCTCCGCTGTCTGGTCGGCCGGCATGGTCATGGCTGTCACGTTCCTTGTCATTCAGATGCTCACCTCGGCGGACACGGCCGCGTCCGCGCGCGGTTCCGGCGGCGTGGTGAGGGGTGCGAGGCTCGGCCGGCGATCACGAGCGGGGCGATGAGGGCCGAGCAGGTCTCGATTGCTCCACTGACGGCGCACGGATGAATGCGAACCCATTCGCTAGCCTCCGGAACAGTCGGACGAATCGCATCCGCAAACCCTGCCGAACGCCTCGGTTTGCGTTCTCTGCCGTCAATGCCAGTCTGTCGTGTGCTGCTTCTCTGATCGCCTCTGCGATTTTTTCATGGGCCATCAGCTCGAGGAAGTACTGAGTGTCTCTCGACGACATATCCGCCCCTCCGTGCCTGATCGTCCACACCCTTCGGCCCCGTGGATGGGTGAGCTACGAATGGCCGTATTTTGGTGCTCCAGAGATAGAGACAACCGGGGAGTCCAAAACTCATCGGTCCGGGTCCAATCTTCTGGACGCGCCGTGGGGGCGGGTGGGACTATCTCAGGTGGGTGCACTAAAGGGCGATATTCTTTGTCCGGCATGGTATGAGATTCCACTTTAACAGACTAAAGTCCTGTCCGAATGTTATTTCTCGGACACACACCGAGCCAATCGAATCCTCCGTGCGGTTCGTTACATCGGCTTCTCAGCTCATGTGGCGGAGATCAAGCTTCTGGGGTTCAACTCGGAAACATATCTAAGAATGCATTTTCTTTCGCGAAGTCGCCATTCGCCGTGCAGATTGTATCTGGATTGCAGTGAAGATTCCCTTGGGCATGGTTATCCGGATCAACTTCACACCGCCGGCAGCACGTGCACCTCCACGCCCGACGGCTGAGTCTGGGAACGGACAACGCGTTGCGTAGCCGACTTGAAATCTTCCGGCTTCGCGGTCGGAATGTTCACGAAGGTTTGTGGATTGCGATCCACGAGCGGAAACCAGCTGCTCTGCACCTGCACCATGACGCGGTGGCCGCGACGAAACACGTGATTCACATCGGGCATCGTGAAATTCACCATCCCGACTTTCCCCGGCGCAAACGGCTCCGGGTGCTCGAAACTCCTCCGGAATTTTCCCCGGAGCGGCTCGCCGCGCACAAGCTGTTGGTAACCCGCGAGCGTCACCGCCGGCGGCCCCACGTCCGTCAGGGGCCTCCGTGCCACTTGTTGCCGTCGGAGTACTTCGGTCCGGCGGATAGACATCGATCAATTTCACCACCCAGTCGGAGTCGGTCCCGGTCGTCGAAACGAATAGCTTCGGCGAAACAGGACCGGCCAGCGTGAGATCCTCCTCGAGCGGCTCCGTCACGTACACGAGCACATCCGGCCGCGTCGCCGCGAACCGCTGGTCCGCCACCATGAATTCCTCCGGTACCTCGGGCGCCGTGTAGCCGATGAACGGAACCGGCTTCGCCGGATCGCTCACATACGAATCGCTCGCGTCCGCCGCGGCCGGCGGCTCAAACGCGAGCCCGCCGGCTTCGCGGAAATACAGCGTCTGCGGCTTCGCGCCCGGCGGGGGCCATGCGGGATACTGGCGCCAGACATTCGTGCCGGTTTCGAATACGTAGGCTTCGGGTAATTTCGGATCGCCCTTGTCCCTCAGATGAAGTTCGAAAAACGGGAGCAGGATTTTCTCCCGGTAGAATTTCGCCGTGTCCGCCGCGAAGTCGACGCTGCCCAG
Source organism: bacterium (assembly GCA_035279545.1). Lineage (GTDB taxonomy): Bacteria > Sysuimicrobiota > Sysuimicrobiia > Sysuimicrobiales > Segetimicrobiaceae > Segetimicrobium. The sequence continues at coordinate 3,523 of DATEHM010000071.1, forward strand.
TCGCCGGCCGTTATGGCGCGCCCAGCCGCCATGCACTCAGGGTCCCATGACAATGCCGTTAGTGATGTCGGGATTGTTCTTCTTGCTGGCGTGAACGCGCCGCCGTGATACCAGTCGTCATTGAGAAAAAAATCCGCCACCGGTGCCTGCGGCGACGCCGCCTCACGGTGGGTGGCTGGTTCGAGGCACCATCACCTTGGGCGGCGGCGTCGGCCCCGATTGTGGCCGCGTCCCAATGACCCCGCATCGGCCGGAGAAGCGGACCCATACGGACGTTGACGAGAGCACGGACACCTACGACACGGTCGAATGGCTGCTCCAACATGTGCCCAATCACAACGGCCGCGTGGGTCTTTGGGGGATTTCGTATGCGGGGTTTTACACTGCGGCCGGAATAATCGACACGCATCCGGCGATCAAGAGAGAGATGGCGAGAGGCTCACTTGCAAAAAGGCCGGGCAAGCTCGGGACGTACTGGCGGCTCCGCGCTCGTGACACGGCGCATAAGGTCTGGGAGAAGCGGCTCCTCTGGAAAGACCGGAGCGGGAGGATCGTCACTACTCAAGCCGCCGCCCAGGACCAACTTAGTGAGTTGGTTCGACAACTATCGGACGGCCCTCCACCGGCCTATATCGGCAGAGACAGGAAGCGCGTCCGGTTCGTCGAGGTCGCAAACGAGTGGCTCTCCGTCTCACCCACAACCGGGGGGACGCGCAAGAGTTACGAAACCATCCTGAAGTTCCAGATTCTCCCAAATCTGGGTGGTGTGCCGGTCAGCGATCTCACGAAGATCCGCCTCCAGCAGTACGTCCAGCAGTCCGCCTCCGCGCCCGAGACCATTCGCAAGGCCCTGTTCTTGATCCGCTCTATTCTCGAACACGCGGTCGAGCGACGACTCATTTCCCACAACCCGGCAACAAAAGTCCGTGGTCCGAAGGTCGAGCGACTTCAGCTGCGCGTCTGGACGGCGGATCAGGTCACCCTATTCTTGAACGCCTTTTCGCCCGAGACGTTCAAGTGGAAGGTCCTCGCGGAGGTACTGCTGTTTGCCGGACTGCGATTCGGGGAGGCGATTGCACTCACTCCCGCGCAGGTGACGGCAGAGACGATCATCGTGGACCGGGCCTGGGATAGCATCATGCGCAGGGTGAAGACACCGAAGAGTGGGAAGGCGCGTTCGGTCGACCTGCACCCGCAACTTAAGCGGGACCTGTTTACCTACCCGGAGCAGTCCAGCATTCCGCGAGATGGGCTCCTCTTCCCCGCTAACAACGGAAAGTACCTCCTCAATTCGCGGTTCCTCCAGGATATTTGGAAGCCCATGATCGAACGTGCCGGTGTTCCCCCAATCAGAATACACGACGCCCGACACACCTTCGTGGCCCACCTGCTTGAGTCAGGGGAGAACCCCGTGTACGTGAAGGAACAGGCCGGACATTACTCGGCTGGGTTCACATTGGACCGGTACGGCCATCTGGTACGCTCAAGGAACCGTGACCGCAGTAGTGGGGTGCAGGCGTCGTTGGACCGCGCCAAAAATTAGCCCACAATTAGCCCACAATCAGCCCACGATTTGCCCACGGAAACATGCTCCCGCCACATCCCTGGCCGTACCTTGGCCGGTTTCTTCGGACCCGCTCCAAGACCCACGCCTTCTCCCCAGGCCTTGGTACAGGCTCGTTACAGGAGAGGTGCCCGATTCTGGTATCCTGAGGGCCAGGGTCGTGGAGGAACGCCAGGGACCGGCCCTAGGGATTCCGTATCCGTAACGTGAATACCACCACGCGCTTTGCCGAAGGAGAGGTGACGGGATGCGAAGATGGGGGGGACTGTTCCTAGCCGCAACGATGGTGGTCGGCCTGATGGCGGTCGCCGCCGCCCAGGGGAAGGGCGGAGGGACCCTGCGCGCCGGCCTCGATGCCGACCCGCCGAACATGGATCCGCACCGCTCGACCGCCGCCGTGGACCGGCAGGTCTTCCAGAATCTCTACGATAAACTCGTGGACACCGACGACACCCTCAAGATCGTCCCGATGCTCGCGTCTTCCTGGACGATCAGCCCCGACGGCAAAACCGTCACCTTCAAGCTCCGCCAGGGCGTCAAGTTTCACGACGGGACGCCGTTCGACGCCGAGGCGGTCAAGTACAACTTCGACCGGATGCAGGACCCGAAGTTCCCCTCCGCCCGCCGGAGCGAGGTCGCGCCGGTCCAGAAGGTGACCGTCGTCAGCCCCGACAGCGTCGCGCTCACGCTGGAGAAGCCCTACAGCCCGCTCCTCTACGTGCTTTCCGATCGGGCCGGGATGATGGTGTCGCCCGCGGAGGCACAGAAGGCGGGGGTGAACTTCGCGCTGCATCCCGTCGGCACCGGGCCGTTTATGTTTGTGGAGAAGGTCCCGCAGGACCACATCACCCTCAAGCGCAATCCCAACTACTGGGTGAAGGGCGAGCCGCTGCTGGACACCGTCATCTACCGCCCGTTTCCCGACGACAACGCCCGGGTAGCGAACTTGAAATCGGGCGACGTCGACATCATCAATCTGGTGCCGCCGCCGCAGGTCAAGCAGCTGACGGAGGAGGCCAAACGGCCCGGCGCCCGGTTCAAGCTGCTCGAGCACGGCGCCTTCTCCTGGCAGGGGATCTGGCTCAACGTGACCAAGCCGCCGTTCGACAACAAGCTGCTGCGCCAAGCGTTCAACGCGACGATCGACCGGAACGTGATCGCGAACGTCGTCCTGCAGGGGGCGGCGTTCCCATCCTTCTCGTTTTTCCCGAACGGCACCCCGGCGTACGATCCTGCATGGAAGATTCCGGCACGCAACATCGCGATGGCCAAGGAAAAACTCCAGGCCGCCGGGCACCCGAACGGGTTCGAGTTCACGCTGCTAATCGTCTCGGGAGAGGTGGCGGGCGCGCTGGGCCAGGCCGTCCAGTCGATGGCCGCCGACGCTGGAATCCAGGTCAAGCTCCAGATCGTGGAATTCGGCACCATGCTGCATGAGACCGACACGCTGATGCACCAGGCGGCGCTCCTGGGGTGGAGCGGGCGGCCGGACCCGGACTTCGATATCTACCCATTCGTGACGCAATCCGGGATCGGTTCATTCAACGACGCCGGGTACACGAATCCCAGGACCCAGACGCTGCTGGACGCCGCGCGGCTACTTGGCGACATGGGCCAGAGGCGTCGTGCCTACCACGAAGTCACGCAGATCCTCGCCGATGATCTGCCGTACATCTGGCTCTACTTCCCGAAGGAGTATAAGCTCATCAGCACGCGGGTGCATGGCTACGTGCATGTCCCCGACGGGATGATGCGGTTTCGGACGGTGTGGCTCTCGCCGTAGCACTCCGCGAAGGGACCGGAGGGCCGGCGGCGGGGGGCGACCAGCATGCGCCCATCGTCCGGGAGGGTCTGACGATGCGCAGAGGGAGGGCTGGGTGGTTCTGCGTGGCGATGGTCGCCATGCTCCTCGCCACTGCGTCCGCGCAGGGCAGACACGGCGGGACCTTACGGGCCGCGCTGGACCGGGACCCTCCCAACATGGACCCCCATCGATCGACTGCGGCCGTCGACCGCCAGGTGTTCCAGAGCCTTTACGATAAGCTCGTGGACACCGACGAAAACCTCCGAATCGTGCCGATGCTGGCGACGGCCTGGACGATCGGCCCGGACGGCAAGACCGTGACCTTCAAGCTCCGGCCGGGCGTGAAATTTCAGGACGGCACCCCGTTCGATGCCGGGGCGGTGACGTACAACTTCGAGCGAATGCAGGATCCGAAGTTCCCCTCCGCCCGGCGCAGCGAGATCGGCCCGATACAAAAAGTTACCGCCGTGGACCCCACCACCGTGCAGATCTCCTTGGAGCGCCCCTACAGCCCGCTCCTCTACGTTCTCACCGACCGCGCGGGGATGATGGTGTCCCCCGCCGCGGCGCGGAAAGAGGGGGTGAACTTCGCCCTCCACCCCGTCGGCGCGGGACCCTTCAGGCTCGTGGAAAAAGTCCCTCAAGACCACATCACCCTGGAGCGCAACCCTGACTACTGGGGGAGCGGCCTGCCCCTCCTCGACCGCATCGTCTACCGACCCATCGTCGACGACAACGCCCGCGTCGCGAACCTGAAATCCGGCGACGTCGACATCATCAACGTCGTCCCGCTGCCGCAGATCAAACAGCTGACGGAGGAGGCGAAGCAGCCCGGCGCCCGGTTTCGGCTGCTCGAGCGCGGCGCGTTCCAGTGGTACGGCGTTTGGCTGAACGTGACCAAGCCGCCGTTCGACAACAAACTCCTCCGCCAGGCGTTCAACGCGACGATCGATCGCAACGCGCTGGCCAACGTCGTTCTGCAGGGAGCGGCGTACCCGGCGTTCTCGTTCTTCCCGAACGGGACGCCGGCGCACGACCCGGCGTGGAAGATCCCGCCCCGTACCCTCCCGCTGGCCCGGGAAAGGCTCCAGGCGGCCGGCCGTCCCGGCGGGTTCGCGTTCACGCTGCTGGCGCTGCCGGGACAAACCGATCAAGAGCTCGCCCAGGCCATTCAGGCGATGGCCGCCGACGCCGGGATCGAGGCGAAGATCCAGATCATCGAGTTCGGCGCGATGCTGGACACGATGGCCCATCTGCAACACCAGGCCGGGCAGATCGGGTGGAGCGGGCGGCCGGACCCGGACTTCGATGTTTTTCCTTTCGTGACCGAGTCCGGCATCGGATCGTTCAACTACGCCGGGTACGTGAACCCGAAGGTCCAAGAGCTGCTCGATGCCGCCCGGCTCCTCAACGACATGAATCAGCGGACGCGGGCGTACAGCGAGGTGACGAAGATCCTCGCCGACGATCTGCCGTATCTCTGGACGCACTTCCCCAAGGAATACAAGCTGGTCTCCACCCGCGTGCACGGCTTCGTGCAGGTGCCCGACGGGATGATGCGCTTTCGGACGGTGTGGCTCTCGCCATGACGCGCGCAGCGAGGGCGACGACGACCGCCCCGCGGAGGATCTCCGGGTGATACGGTTCATCGTCCGCCGGCTCCTCCAGACGATCCCCGTGCTGTTCTTCGTCAGCGTCATCATCTTTGTGCTCATCAATCTGGTGCCGGGCGACGCCGCCCGGCTCTTCCTCGGAGAGGAGGCGCCTCCCGACGCCCTCGCCGCGCTGCGCCATGAGATGGGACTCGACCGCCCCCTCTACGTGCAATATCTCCGATGGGTCGGGGGCATGCTGCGCGGCGACTTCGGCCATTCCTTCAAAGACAATCGAAAGGTCCTGGCGACCGTCCTGCAGAAGGTGCCGGTGACCGGGGAGCTCACAGCCGGGGCACTGCTCATCGCGTGGGCGATCGCGATCCCGGCGGGGGTGCTCGCGGCGTGGCGCCGGCGGACCGCTCTGGACTACTCGGCCTCCGCGGCGGCGCTGACGGGGCTGAGCCTCCCGACTTTCTGGCTCGGGATCATGCTCATCTACCTGTTCGCCGTGCACCTGCGCTGGCTCCCCGCCTCCGGGTACGTCCCCCTGATCCAGGATCCCGTCCGCAACCTCAAGACGATCGTGATGCCGGCGTTCGTCCTGGGGGTGGTGCTCGCCGCGGTGGTGATGCGGCAGCTCAGGAGCAGCATGCTGGAGGTGCTGAACGCGGACTACGTCCGGACGGCGAGCGCCAAAGGGCTCGGCGGACGTGTGGTCCTCATCCGGCACGCCCTCAGGAACGCGCTGATCCCCGTGATCACGGTGATGGGGATCCAGATGGGCACGCTCCTCGGCGGCGCCGTGATCACGGAGACGATCTTCTCGTTGCCGGGTCTGGGCCGGTTGGCCCTGGAGTCGATCTACGGGCGCGACTATCCGATGCTGGAAGGCGTGGTGCTGTTTAGCGCGTTCTCGATCCTCTTCATCAACCTGCTCGTGGACATCGTCTACTCGCTGATCGACCCGCGCATCAAGCTCGCCGGAGGGCGCACGTGACGGTCGCCGTCGAAGCGCTGCCCCGGCCGGGGGGCCGGACCGGCGAACGGCGCGGGCTGCAGCATCTGGCGCGCCGGTTCGCCCGCAACCGGCTTGCGCTCGCGGGATTCGCCGCCTTTGTCGCGATCGTCCTGATGGCGATTCTCGCGCCGTGGATCGCCCCGGCGTCCCCGGTCAAGACCGACTTCGGCGCCACCCTGCAGGCCCCCAACGGGCGGCACTGGTTGGGGACCGATGAGTTGGGGCGGGATGTTCTGAGCCGCATCATCTACGGCGCACGCGCGTCGCTCGAGGCCGGAGTCGTCTCGGTCGGCCTGGCGATCACCGCGGGGCTGCCGCTCGGAATTGTGGCGGGGTTTTACCGGGGGCGGCTGGACGACGTCTTGATGCGATTGACCGATGCGATGCTGTCCTTCCCGCAGCTGATCCTCGCCCTGGCGGTCGCGGCGGTGCTCGGGCCGGGGCTGGGGAAGGCCATGATTGCGATCGCGGTCGTCCTCGCCCCCGTGTTCATGCGGGTCATGCGGGCGCAGGTGCTCACCGAGCGCGAACGGGAGTACGTGGACGCCGCGCGGGCGATGGGGGCGGCGGACCGGCGGATCATCTGGCGCCACCTCCTGCCCAACAGCCTCGCGCCGATCCTCGTCCAGGGGTCGCTCAACGTTGCCGGGGCGATCATCACGGAGGCCACCCTCAGTTTCCTCGGGCTGGGAACGCAGCCTCCCACCCCTTCCTGGGGATCGATGCTCAACGCCGCACAGCAGTACCTGAGCCAGGCGATCTGGTTGTCGTTCTGGCCGGGGCTGGCAATTGCGATGACCGTGTTCGCCGTGAACGTCGCGGGAGACGGGCTGAGGGAGATCTGGGACCCGCGGACGCGCTGACCTCGTTCGCGCCGCCGCGACGATGGATGGCTCCGTGGGTGCCGTTGCCGGAGGTTGACGATACAGGGGCCCCCGCCACTTTCTCGACGAATTTGTGACCCAGCAGAGGAGGTCCCGGCGATTTCCACCGTCCGCATCGATGCTGACCGGCTGCGCGCGCGCCTCGGCGCGTTGGGCGCGATCGGCCGCACCCCCGAGGGAGGCGTCACGCGCCTGTCCTACTGGCCGGAGCATGCGCAGGCCGCCCGGCTCTGCGCGCGCTGGATGCAGGACGCCGGTGCCGAGGTGGGGGTGGACCCTTGGGGGAATCTCTTTGGCGTGGTCGGGGGATCCGGGGGGGCGCGGCGGCCGATCGCGGCCGGCTCGCACCTCGATACCGTGCCGAACGGCGGCATCTTCGACGGCGGGCTCGGCGTCGTCGGGGCGATCGAGGCGGCGGCGGCCCTTCGCGCAGCGGGGGCGCGTCTGCGTCACCCGCTGATGCTCCTGGGGTTCGCCGAGGAGGAGGGCGCCTCGTTCAGCCTGGGGTGCCTCGGCTCCCGCGGCGTCGCCGGCCGGCTGCCGGCTCTTCAGACGCTCGTCGATCGAAGCGGCCGATCCGCCGCGGACGCGATCCAGGCGTTCGACCCCGGCGTCCCCCGCCGGGCGATGCCGGCGCCCCTGGCCGCGTATCTCGAGCTCCACATTGAGCAGGGCCCCGTCCTCGAACGCCGGCACACGCCGCTCGCGGCGGTCGACGCGATCGTCGGGATCGCCCGGATGTCTTTTCTCTTCCAGGGGGAGGCGAATCACGCCGGAACGACCCCGATGAGCGCGCGCCGGGATGCGCTGTGGGGTGCGGCCGACCTCGTGGCGCGAGTGCGGGAGATGGCCCGCGGGACCGAAGGGCGGGCCGTGGGGACCGTCGGCCAGTGCACCGTGTCCCCCGGCGCAACCAACGTCGTGCCGGGTCAGGCCGAGGTGACGGTTGAGATGAGGAGCGCCGACGGGGCGCTCCTGGAGCGCCTTTGCGCCGAGGTCGTTGTGGCCGCTCAGACCTGCGCCGCCACCTACTGCCTCACGGTTGAGCACCGACATTGGTGGACCGAGCCGCCGGTCCCGCTCGATGCTCGAATCCGCGGGGAGGTGGTGGCCGCCGCGGGCGACCTGGGCTGGCCGATTGCCACGATGTCGAGTTGGGCTGGACACGATGCGAAAATCCTCGCCGGCGTCGCGCCGACGGGGATGATTTTCGTTCCCAGCGCGGGAGGCATCAGTCACTCCCCGTTCGAGCGGACGGCGTGGGAGGACGCCGCCTGCGGGGCGCAGCTCCTCTGCCGCGCGCTCGAGCGGCTGGATGCGGTGGACGAAACCTAAGATCTCGTCGATGGAGGTGAGATCGGTGTCGGACCCAGAGACCCGGCCGGGCGCGGAGGTCGGCGGTCCCCCGCAGGCAGAGCCGCAATCGGACGTTGAGGGCACACCGGCCCACGACGCCCCGGCGGAGGCCGAGGAGACCCAGAGCCGCACCCAGGCGGTCCCGATCGGCGCGCTGCCGACGGGTGAGGTGTTGCGCTGGACCCTGAGCCTTCTCGCGGCAAAGGCCTGGGAAGGGATGGGTCTCGTGCCAAACCCCGTGACCAACACGACGCAGAAAAATCTCGAGGAGGCGCGGCTGGCCATCGACGCGTTCGCGGCGGTCTTCGAGGTGCTCCGGATGCGCATCGATGAGCCGGCGCGCCGCGAGATGGAGACGCTGCTCACCAACCTCCGGCTCAACTTCGTCGAGAAGAGCGCGGGGTGACTTGCGGAGTTATCCACGCCATCCACATATCCCTCGAACTGAGATTCCGGATTGTGCGCCCGCGGGGCGTGTGCTACTAATAGTGATGGAGGCGCAAGCCGACTGGCAAGGTAGCCGACTCAAACGCTCGCGCACGTGGACGCCGAAAGCTGATCAAGTGTACTTCGGGGGTAACTCCGGAGAACGGCTGATGAGCGGTAGGCACCGGCGACGGGGGCCGAAGACGGTGAGAAGCCAGCCCGGTGAGCGCCTCCCGAATTTTTTCCGCACACCTGTCCTCCCCACCGCCTCGCCAAACCGTCGCGCATCCGATCGCGGTGAGACCCGGTAATCGATTTGCGCCGGCCGAAGGCACACTGCTCGACGTTGTTGATCCGGACGCCGTCGCCCCCGAGCATGATCGCATGACGCGCGTCCTCGATCGGCCCGAGGCGCGGTGCTTCGCGCCCGGCCGACCCGGAGCTCGTTCACCGTATTGAGGATCGGGTCGGTAACCGCCGTGGCACTTCGAACTTTGGCGGAGGCGTGGGGGTCGGGATCTGCATGCGCTCGATTCCGCCGGCAACCGCAATCGCCTTCGTATCCCGGTCGATCGCCCCTTGACGGTTCCACGGGGGACGCTCTCGCTGAGGCCCCTTCGCCGGCTGCGCGGCGATCGTTGGGGGTGCAAACGGTTGCGTCGGCCGGCGCCGTCAACCGGATCCTCACCTGCCGCGGTTCCGCCCTCCCCATTCCCTCGTGCGGTTCTCTGCGCCGGGCGCGGAGTGGGCGTGCCCCAGGATCGTCCGGTATACTGTAGGGGAAGGTCCGGGGAGGCCCGCATGCCCAACCGACTGTCCGCTGCGGCGAGTGCCTATCTACGATCCGCCGAGCACCAACCGGTGGAATGGTACCCGTGGAGCGACGAGGCGTTCGCCCGCGCGAAGGCCGAGGATAAGCCGATCCTGCTCGACATCGGGGCCGTTTGGTGCCATTGGTGCCATGTGATCGACCGCGAGTCCTACGAGAATCCCGAGATCGCCCGGGTCATCAACGAGCAATTCGTCGCGGTGAAGGTCGACCGCGACGAGCGGCCGGATATCGACGTGCGGTACCAGAGCGCCGTGAGCGCGATCACCGGGCAGGGGGGATGGCCGCTCACCGCAGCGCTGACCTCGGAAGGCAAGGTGTTTTTCGGCGGGACCTACTTCCCTCCCGACAACGCCATGGGCCGCCCGGGATTTCGGCAGGTGCTGCTGGCGGTGGCCGAGTTCTACCGCACCAAGCGCGATCAGGCCCACGCCTACGCCGACGAGCTGTTCCAGGCCCTCCACCGGCTGGGGGCGGCGCGCGCCTCCGAGGAGATGCTGACGCCGCAGCTGGTCGACAGCGCCGTCGCCGACATCGAGCGGCAGTTCGATCTGCAGAACGGCGGATTCGGCGGGGCGCCGAAGTTTCCCCACACCGGCGTGCTCGAACTGCTGCTGCGGCGCCACGACCGGACCCGAGACCCTCAGGCGCTGCTGATCGTGACGCGGACGCTGGAGAAGATGGGGCGAGGGGGAGTCTACGACCAGCTCGGCGGCGGCTTCCATCGGTACTCCGTCGACGCCTCGTGGATCGTGCCGCACTTCGAGAAGATGATCTACGACAACGCGGAGCTGCTGCGGAATTACGTTCACGCCTACCAGGCGACCGGGAACGCCTTCTTCCGGGAGGTGGCGGAGGGGATCGTGGGCTACGTGACCGGCACCCTGACGGACCCAACCCGGGGAGGGTTCTACGCCAGCCAGGATGCGGACCAGAGCCTTGACGATGACGGCGACTACTACACGTGGACATCGGAAGAAGCCGCGGCCGTCCTCTCGCCGGAGGAACTGCCGGTCGCAAAGCAGGTTTACCATCTCGAGGGCCAAGGGGAGATGCACCACGACCCCCGCCGTCACGTCCTCTTCATCGACAAATCCCAGGATGTGGTCGCGGCGCTGCTGGAGCGTCCGGCGGCGGCCATCCAGGATCTGATCGTTCGGGCGCGGCAGCGCCTGCTCGCCGCCCGCGCCCTGCGGCAGGCACCCTTCGTCGACCCCACGGTCTACGCTGGGTGGAACGGCATGATGATCTCGGCGTTTCTCGAGGCCGCGCGCGCGTTCGACCGGCCCGACATCCGGGCGACCGCGCTCCGTGCCCTCGACCGAATCGTGCGGGATGCCCATCTGCCCTCCGCGGAGGAGACCGCCCGCGGCGATGGCCAACCGCCCGCCCGGCGGGGGTTCCGCCACGTCGCCAGTGCGCCCGGCGGGGTGGCCGGTCTGCTGGACGACCAGGTCTGGATGGCGCGGGCGCTGGCGGACGCGTTCGAGCAGACGGGTGACCCGCGCCATCTGGCCCTTGCCGAAGAGACGATGGCGTACGTCCTCCAGGAATGCCAGGCACCGTGGGGCGCCTTCTACGACACCGCCCGGTCCGCGCGCATCGAGGGCCGGCCCCCGCTCGGGCTGGGGCTGCCGTACGTCCCCACTCAGGATTCGCCCACGCCCGCGGGGAATGCCGTCGCCGTGCTGGTGCTGGACCGTCTCGCCCTGATCACCGGGGAGGCGCGCTACGGCGAGGCGGCCGAGCGGGTCCTGCGGGCCTGCGCGCCCGCGGGCGCCGAACATGGGTTGTTCGCGGCCAGTCTGATTCTCGCGCTCGATCTGCA
>DATEHM010000072.1:0-3258 GCA_035279545.1 bacterium
CAATCGGGAGCGCCCGCATCAAGGGTATCGCCTGCGCGGCCGCACGCCGGCGTCGATCTTCATCGTCAAGGCCGCGAGTTGATCCATGTCATCCGGTCCGCTTAGGAGGATGAAGTGTTAACACCAAGTCCGCACTTGACAGTCTAGGGCTTCAGAGCGGGCTTTGGGGTATCCCGGACTACCCGGATGCGGCTCGGGGTCCTTCGGACTCCTTTCAACAACAGCCGAGACTCATGTTCGGAACATCTTCAATAAAAGTCAAGGTGAACTCCCGGACGAGTTCGGTACGGATAGGGAATACTTCTATGGCTAGACGTGAGAAATGGCGGGGCTAGTCGGGCACCGCGACGTCCCGGCCCCCGCCCTGTCCGCGCCGCAGGAGCAGCACAAGGGGCAGGCAGACGAAGAACACGACCCCGATCACCGCGAACGCATAGTCGAACGCCACGACGGCCGCTTGCTGGCTGATGAGCCCCTGGAGCGCCGCAAGGGCCTGGCGGTGGGCGGTCGTCGGATCGCTGCCGCGCGCCGCGAACGCCGCCTGGTACTGCTGCCACCAACGCATGAACGTGGGATTGTAGATCGTCACGTACCGCATGAGGTTCGCGCTGGCCGTGGTCGTCCGGTGATCGACGAGGGTAATGACGATCGCGGTCCCGAGGCTGCCGCCGAGCTGGAAGGAGAGGTTGAACAGCCCGCTGGCCCCTTGCATCTGGTAGCGCGGCACGGTCGAGAGCGCCGTCGTGGCGAGCGAGATGAACATGAACGCCAGGCCGGTGCCTTGAATGATCATAGGCAGGAGCAGCTGCGGCGGGCCGCTGGCGAGGTTGAGCCGCGCCAGCATCACCCCCGCAGCACCGCTGAGGATCAATCCGAAAGGCAGCATGATGTACGCCCCCAGGCGATTGTAGAGCGCGCCCGCGAGGGGCATCATCAGCACCATCACGAGGGACCGGGGCATCAGCGCGAGCCCCGCCTGTGTGGCCGTGTAGCCCAGCAGCTTCTGGACAAACAGCGGCAACAGGATGAGGCCGCCGAACATCGCCAGGCCCAGGACGCCCATGATCAGCATCCCCGAGCTGAACGAGACGTTGCGGAGGACCCGTAGGTCCACCGCGGGACTGCGGGCCCGCAGCTCCCACCAAGCGAACGCGGCGAGAGCGGCCACCGTGACGACCGCCAGCGCGGAGATAAACGCGCTCTGGAACCAGCCGTCCCGCTCCCCCTCCTCGAGGAGGATCTGGAGCGAGGCAAAGGCCACGGCCATGAGGCTGATGCCAACGGCATCGATGCGCTGGAAGCCCCGCGCCCGCATGTAGGACGGATCGACGATGACGCGGGACGCCAGTAGGAGCGCGAGCGCGCCGACCGGCACGTTGACAAAGAAGATCCAGGGCCACGAATAGTTGTCGGTAAGCCAGCCGCCCAGCGTCGGGCCGATCGCGGGACCCAGCAGGAGGACCATCGCGAAGAAGCCCATCGCCTGTCCTTGCTCCGCCGGCGGAAACGTCTCGCGCATGATCGCCTGCGCCGTCGGGGAGAGCACCCCGCCCGCGAGCCCCTGCAGCACGCGGAACGCGATGAGTTGGCCCAGGGTGCGTGAGAAACCGCACAAGACGGAGGCGGCCGTAAACACGGTGACCGCCAGCAGGTACATGCGCTTGCGCCCGATGCCGGACGCCACCCAGGCCGTCAGCGGCATGATGATCACGAGCGTGATCAAGTAGGAGGTGCTGACCCAGGTCACCTGCTGCGTTGTCACTCCGTACGTCGCCTGGATGTGCGCGAGGGCGACGTTGACGACGCTCGAGTCGATCGCGCCCATCATGGCCCCGAACAGGACCGACACCGTCACCAGCCAGCGATTCGGGCGGGCCTGCCCGCCGAGGCCTGACACCGGAAGCGCTTCTGCGGACATCCTGCCTCCCGACCACGTGGGTTAGCCGCGACTGATTCGCGTCCGGGGGGCGATCTTGCCGCGCTCCCCGCCGGCCTGGATAACGCCGCCACACCCCCTGCGCATCCCCCTCGATGCGGTATGCTGAGCCGCCCAGTACTTTACGAGCTGGCCGAGACCGCCAGGGCGTCCGGGATGACGGTTTTGGCGCAGGTCGACATGACGGTCTACAATGGCGGTTCCAGCCAGAAGCGGTACACGCGGATCGTGGCACCGCTGCAACCGCCGACTTGTTTGCCGAGTAGGAACGCCTCGGTAAGGTCGGTTAGCGCAGATCCTGGGGTGAGCGTCTGCTTTGCGGGTTTCGACGACTGGAAAAACGGTGCGGAATCCTGACGAGCGGCCTGAGACATAGGTAACAGGTTGTACCGGACACATGGGTAACACTTCCTTCCCTGAAAGGGGGAGGAGCGATGCCTTGGAAGGAGTGTTCGGTGATGGACGAAAGAATGCAGTTTGTCGCGCGCCGACTCGCAGGTGAGCCGATGGCGGACCTGTGCCGAGAATTTGGGATTTCCCGCAAGACCGGCTACAAGATCTTCGATCGGCATCAGGAATGCGGCATTCATGGGCTCACCGACCGTAGCCGGCGTCCGTATCGCTACGCTAACCAACTGCCCTCTCAAGTCGAGAACTACATTCTCAATGTGAAGCGCGAGCACGCCAGCTGGGGGGCGCGGAAAATTCGCGAGCGCTTGACGCGCCGGTTCTCGGGGATTCCCATCCCCGCGAAGAGCACGATCCATGCGGGGCTGGATCGCCACGGCCTGGTGGAGCGTCGCGGTCGGAGGCGTCGTCGCGCTCAGACACCTTTATCGATATCTTCAACAACGAGCGCCCGCACGAAGCGCTGGACATGAAATGTCCCGCGGAAGTCTACCACCCTTCCCCACGTCCCTACGCGGGCTTGCCGGATATCGATTATCCTCTTCACGACAAAACCATCGTGGTCACGCGGTGTGGTCGCATCTGTCTGGGCCACAACAAGATCAACTTCAGCCAGGTCTTTGCGGGACAAGCCGTCGGCATTAAAGAAGTACATGACGACATCTGGCTGGTCAGCTTATGGATTATGACTTGGGATACTTCGATCTGGAGACGCGAGTGCTCGAACCGCTCGAAAATCCGTTTGGCCCGAAAGTGTTACCCATGTCTTAGGTACATCGCCGCTAAGATAACTCGAACTGACGTGCGCCACGGAGATGCGTGAACGATTTCCATCGACGACGGCTTGCACAGTACCGCCTCTTACGGCGCTTGCCGCGGCGCCGTTCGACGAGCAGCGCTTCCAGTGGAACCTG
>DATEHM010000073.1:0-11015 GCA_035279545.1 bacterium
GGGTGCTGGTCGCGCAGGTGTTCAAGACCATGGCCGACCCGTACGTCGGCAAGCTGTCCTATCTTCGGGTGTTCAGCGGCACCCTCAAGTCCGATTCCCAAGTGTGGGACGCCAACAAGGGGAAGGTCGAGCGCATCGGCCAGCTCTTCCTCCTCCGGGGGAAGCACCAGGAGCCGGTCCCCGAGATCGGCGCCGGGGACATCGGCGCGGTGGCCAAGCTCAGCGAGGCGGGTACCGGCGACACGCTGACCGACAAGGATCGGGCGGTCACCCTCGCCGCGATCGAATTCCCCGAGCCGGCGATCTCGATGGCGATCGAGCCGAAGAGCAAGGCGGACGAAGACAAGATGGGGACGGCGCTGGCCCGGCTGGTGGAGGAAGACCACACCCTCAGGGTCCAGCGCGCCTCCGAAATGAAGCAGACGATCCTGTCGGGGATGGGCGAGTCCCACCTGGAGATCGTCACCGACCGGCTGAAGCGCAAGTTCGGGGTGGAGGTCGTGCTCTCGATCCCCCGCGTGCCGTATCGGGAAACCGTGCGCGGCCACGCCCGCGTCCAGGGCAAGTACAAACGACAGACGGGCGGGCGCGGTCAGTACGGCGACTGCTGGATCGAGCTGGATCCGAAGCCCCACGGCGAGGGGTACGAGTTTGTGGACAAGATCTTCGGCGGGGCGATCCCGCGAAACTTCATCCCTTCGGTCGAAAAGGGGATCAAGGAGGCGATGGAAGCGGGGATCATCGCCGGCTACCAGGTCGTCGACATCAAGGTGACCCTCGTCGACGGCTCCTACCATGACGTCGATTCCTCCGATATGGCGTTCAAGATCGCCGGGTCGATGGCGTTCAAGAAAGCGATGCAGGAGGCCAAGCCGGCGCTGCTCGAGCCGATCGTGCACGCTGCCGTCCAGGTCCCCGAAGACCAGATGGGCGATATCATCGGCGACCTGAACAGCAAGCGCGCCCGGATCCAGGGGATGGAGCCGGGGCCGGACGGTACCTCGATCGTCCGGGCGCAGGTGCCGATGGCCGAGATGCTCCGGTACGCCTCGGATCTCCGGTCGATTACCGGGGGTCGGGGCACGTTCGAGATGGAGTTTTCCCACTACGACGAGGTCCCCTCCCACATCGCCGATCGGGTGATCGCGGAGGCCAAGAAGCAGAAGGAAGCCGTGGAGGCCCACTGAGTAGAGTTCGCAGCCCCTCGAGAGGGACGGGATGAAGAGCCTGCGGAGGTCGTCGACGCTCGTCTGAGCGGTGTGCGCAACGGCCCTGCTGGGCCTCTCGGTCGGGTGGCCCGAGACGACGCAGGACGCCCTGCGCTCCGGGTCGCGTGCGTTCAGCGCGGGCCCCCGCCCAGGCCCAGACGCCCGAGACGCCGGCGCAGCTGGAGTGGCTGGGGTGGCAGTTTTTCCGGGTCACCTCGCCCCGGGGCAAGATCCTGCTGTTCAATCCCGCGCTCAACGATCCGCGGGGGGCGTTTCTGAACCGGGAGTCCCCGCTGACCCTCGACGACATCACCGCCGCGGATCTGATCCTCGCCGCCGACGGGCATGCGGACGATCAGGGGATGACGGTCGAGATCGCGAAGAAGACCGGCGCGAAGGTCGTCACCACCTTTGAGCTGGCGGCGTGGATGGTGGCGCGGGGGATGAGCTCAGACCAGATCCTCCGGGGCGAGCCCGGAACCCGGTTCGAGGTGGACGGCATCCGGATCCAGCTCGTCAACTCCGTGCACGGGTCGGGTGCGCCCCCGCTCCCGGGTCAGTCGGTGGCGGTGTACGGCGGGCCCGCGATGGGGTTCGTCGTGACGCTGGAGAACGGGGTTCGGATCTATCATGCCGGCAGCACGGCGTTGACCCAGGATCTGCAGTTATACGGCCGGCTCTACAAGCCGCACGTGGCCCTGCTCCCGATCTCCTCCGGGATGTTCCCCGACGAGACGGCGATCGCCGCGGAGTTCCTGCGGACCGGCAACCCGAACCTCCACTCCGTGTTCCCGCAGCACCACGCCTCGTTCATGCCGCCGAGCAATCAGGCCAGCCTGTTCGTGAAGGGGGTGCGGCCCGTCCGGCGCTGCGGGGGAAGGTGCGGGCCTTCAATCCGAGGCCGGGGCAGGTGTTCTTGGTGACCACGACCGGAACGAGGGCGAAGTAGGTCTGCCGGCCGGACCGCCGGGGCACGCGACTACTGGTAGAGGAGATACTTGGCCCGGATCTGGCGAAACCGTTCCAGGGTGGGTTCCCAGCTCTTCTCGATTTCCTCAGGAGATTTCCCGGCGGTGAGCATCCGGCGGACCTGGTCGGTGCCCATGTCCCAGTCGAAGACGTAGCCGCCGCCGGACGACCGTCCCCACCGGAACCCCGAGTAGTTTCGCCGCACGACGTCGAGGATCTGCAGCATGAGGTCCAGCGGGCGGTAGGCCGATCGGTCGGTGACGCGGATCTCGACCCCGGCGTACTGGGGTCCCCCCGACTCCGTCCAGGGCTCCCCGCGCCAGTAGGCCTCCCGGAACACCACACCGCCAGGATGGCGGGCCTCCAGGGCGGCCCGGAGCTGCCAGGGCCGGATGAACGTCTGGCCGACGAACTCAAACGGCTTGGTCGTGAGGACGCCGACCGAGAGGTTCGTATCGCCAATCGCTCCCATCGCCGGGTACAGCACGGCCGTCTCGACGTGGGGGATCCCGGGCGAGGTCATGACCCAGGGGAGCCCGGTATCGTCGAACCACATCGACCGCCGCCAGCCTTCCATCGGGATGACCGTGAGGTTAACGTTGATCCCATACTCGTGGTTGAACAGTCGGGCGAGCTCGCCGATCGTCATGCCGTGCACGATCGGGAGCGGGTACATCCCCATGAACGACGCCCATCGGAGGTCGAGGACCGGCCCGGCGACCAGCTCTCCGCCAACCGGGTTCGGACGGTCCAGCACGACGAAGGGGATTCCCTTCGCCGCCGCCGCCTTCATCGCGAGCGCCATCGTCGAGATGTACGTGTAGAATCGAGCCCCCACGTCCTGGATATCGAAGACCAGCACATCGACCCCACTGAGCATTTGGGGCGTCGGGCTCAAGGTCTTCCCGAACAGGCTGTACACCGGGAGATGCGTCTTGGCGTCGACGGCATCCCTGAGGTGGGTGTCCGCATCGCCGCGGACCCCGTGCTCGGGTCCGAAGAGGGCGACCAGATGCATATCGGTGCGGGCGGCGAGGAGGTCCACAGCGCTGCGGAGGGCGGGGTCGACTCCCGTAGGATTGGTGATCAGCCCGATGCGCTTCCCGAGGAGTATGGACGGGGGATTGTGCAGGAGTACCTCAAGCCCGCTTTTGACGACCTCCGGGGGCGGAGGCTCGATGAGACGCAGGGGGGGGGTCTGGGAAAAGGCTGACGTGGCCGCGAGGAACAGAATCCCGAGCGATGCCGCGAACGCGCGAAGTGGTCCCCTCATCCCCCGACCCGCTGTCACATCCGGCTTCGTCCCAATTACATACCCACTTCGACGAAAGCCGGGACATGTCTTGCTGCGCTTCTTGCCCATGCGCCGCATCCAGGTAGCGCCGGTTGCGTGTCAGGACCCGGCTCCTCATGGCCCGCTGCAGGCAAAAGCACAAGCGATTTGCTATAATTTCGCCGGCATCGTTCGGGCGCGTAGCTCAGGGGTCAGAGCGCTTCCTTGACACGGAAGAGGTCCGAGGTTCAAGTCCTCGCGCGCCCACCATGCCCCCCAAGTCGAAGCTGCTTGGTCCAACGAAGACGGATCGTTCTGTCCGCCTCGTAGACATGATCCCCGCGGTGCGCCAGGCGCTGCTCGCCATGCCTTCTCGGACTGAAGGCGGCCTAATCTTCCCAGGCGCTGACGGTGGGATGTTCAGCCGCAGCAATTTGTAGCGCGCCTGGCATCGAACAATCGAGGCGACCGGCGTGCGAAAGATCCGACCCTATGACCTGCGCCACACGTTTGCTAGCCTGCTGATCACGGCTGGCAAAAGCCCCCTCTACCTCGCTCGGCAAATGGGCCACTACAGCGCCGGGTTCACGTTGGACACCTATGGCCACCTCATGGACGCCTTACCGAAGCGGCAGGTAGAGTGGATCGACGAGATGGTCTTCCCCGAGGGCTGGAAAGCTGCACTCAAGCGGCACTCAGAAAACGCTCCGGAGGGGGCATGGGCGTGCAGTCCCGTGCAGTCACCCGAAGCCACGGAACCCTTGGAAAACATGGACGAGGGCAACCTCGTGCAGGCCGGTACAACGGTCGAGACGCGCGAGGAAGTTGAACGGAACATCTATGAGGCGATTCAAATGCACGTGCGGGGACTGCGCGAGGACAACTTGCCCATTCCAAAGGCGGAATCCATTGCCGAATACATTGCTGTGCATTGAGCCGAGAGCTGCCTAGCCGGGTTGGGCGGCGTTCCGGGACATTGTATTTCGATCACCCACGTTCCCTTTTCTCGGTCGCCGCACGGAGGAGTATGGTCTGTCCGACCGCCAGTCGACCGATGCGAGTGACCGCGCCGTAGATTCCCGCGTTGTTCTGGTTCGCACGAACGACCGCTTTCAGGACTTCTGGCGCAGGACTTGCTGAGTCGGGATCAAGGTTCACCATCGAGCAGCGAACGTCGCGCATCGTGACGGTGATGGCAGGGGCGTCGTCCCCCTCGCCGAATGAGAGCACACCGCCCAACCACTCGTCCTCCTGGAAGGGAACCGATCGCACTAAGCGAACTACCACATTCGGACGAAACCGTCGCACGTCCGGGCTCCGCCCTGCGAGTCGTCCGATCTCGCGCACCGTATCGAAGGCGATCACGGAGATGCTCGCTTCATCGAAGATGCCATAATCCAACTGTATCATCTGCACCGGAGCCCCGTACCGACGTCCGACCTCCGCGGCCAAGTCCTCCCCGAAGACAGGCATCTCTTCGCCATCCGGCGTGCGAATATGCGTAGGAAGGTCTCCCTGAGCACCGTCTTCACGGCGCTGGGGAGCAAACAGGAGCAGGTCGGGAAGCTTGCTTGCTGTTAGCCATGGGAACCCGCTGCGGTCATCAATCCGCCGGAATGCGAGGCGTCTGTCACCATCGAGGCCGTGCCATCCCAGCTTGGCGGCCTCGAGTCGTTCGCCGCCCATGGACTTCACGGGATACCGGAAGATCGCCTTCACATGTCCGATTTCTATGAGCATGCTCGGTCAACTCTGACGTTGGGCGGACCTGGATCGGGCGCGGCGATTAGGTTCACGCGGCTTTCCGTTTCTTCTCTGCAAGTTTCTTGCGCTGATATGCGGCCTCGCGCTTACAGAGTTCGCGCTTGGGAACCGCGATGATTTCACGCGCTAACGCTTGGTCAGTCAAGTATATTATCACCCTTACGAGGGTTCGCTCAATACCCCTGGATTGAGGCTGGTCGTCAAAAAACTCAGCCTCCTCCTCCCCCTCTCGCCGTCAGCGGCTACGGTCTCTCCGTCACATCTTCTCCGCGATGATGAATTGCTCGATGAGTCGCCGCTCCATCGCACACTTTGAAACGTTGCGTAAGCGCACCGCAAACTCGTCGCCCAAAACCACATGGTTTCGCTGGTGAGACGGTTCACCGCGCTCGGCACGCCGCATATTCTCCCGTATGCTGGCGAGGGTGGTATCGCTTAAGTCGATCTGTTCAAGAACCCGTAACCCCCCAGCCTCCAGTGCGGCTCGCATCTGCTCCGGCAGTGCTAAAAAGCTGTACGTTGCGTCCGACCCCACGGAAGTGGGTAGTCAGGTGCACCCCCCGGGCCTTGGGCGAGTTCGGAACAAGAAAAGCGACCGCCCGGCGTGAGCACGCGCGCCACCTCCGCCGCCAACGCCTTCTTGTCAGCGATGTTCATGGTCACGTGTTGGGACCAGACATGGTCAAATCTGCCGTCCTCGAATGGCAGCCCCAGGGCGTTGGCCCGGCGATATTCGATGCGGTCGGCCAGACCGCACCGCGCAGTAAGTACAAGCGCAACCCCGACATACTCTGTGGTAAGATCGATGGCCGTGGCACGACAGCCACATGCCGCTGCCAAATAGCACGACGCCCCACCGATGCCGCAGCCGAGATCGAGAACGTGCATGCCGGGACGGATTCCGGCCCGTTCCACATGCTCTTTTGTTGCTGCGATGCCTCGACTATGTAGCTGTTCGAAGGGAAACAGATCCTGGTAGTTCAGGCGTTCGGGGTCACCGCCAGTTTCTTTCAGCGCGGTGGAGATGCGTTCCAGCAGTCCCGTACGGCCGTAGTGATCTTGAACCCGAGTTTCAGCGTGTGTCATGATGACCTCCCGGGGATTCGTTTCAACTGGCACTTATACTCCCTCTCGCCTGTGCTGCGCGAGCTAAAACGATTGCGAGTTCGTGACCGCTCGTGTGGGCACTCTGGGAGAAAGTGGCGTGCGGAATAACTGGGAGGCTGTGTCAAAACCTCGTTCTCATTGCCTCGCCTGTGCAGGTCGGCGTCTAACGTGTATTTCTTCAACTCTCTCGCCAAGGCGAGGATCTGCGTTAGCGGCAAGCCGCCCTTCACGATCGGGTGGCCGGAGTAAGCCGATCTTGGCTGCGCCTGAATCGGCATGAGACCAAAGTTCCGGCAGCCGCGATGACGTGCCAATGACAAGGAGCTGTTCTTCGCGTCGGCCGATGGTTCCGAGATGCTGTCGGCCGCAGTCGAATCGACCATGGTGGCTCGGTGGTCCGCTATGAAGGAGGGATTGGTCAAAGATACCGTCTGACTTGTGCGCGATACGTTTTGTAACTTTCCCCGAACTTCTTGGAGAGGTATCTCTCTTCAGGTAGCACCGCGATAAAATGCACGGTCACCAGCGCGGGAGCCGCGAACAACGAAATCCAGAGATTGTTTACCGCCAGGCCGGAACCGATCTCAAAGAGGGTGATTCCGAGATACATGGGATTCCGTGTGAACCGGTAGGGGCCTTTCAAGATGAGCTCGGACGAGGGCGTCCAGGGAGCGGGGTTCTGGCCTGTGCGCATGAAAAGAATGCGGGCGGAAGCGATGAAACCCAGGCCGATCATCAGAATGAGAATACCACCCATCGCGCTAATCGCCCTGTCGACCGGCACTGGCGCCCGCGTTACAGCGTATTGAAAAACCACGCCCACGAGGATGCAGATGACCACGATGAGAGGGGGTGGAAACCGGACTCGTGCGCCGCGTTCCGCGGAACTGGATGAGAATCCGGCCGGGCCGCCACCGACGACGACCGTGTTCGCTCCCTCAGTCACGTGTGTGTTCGCCACAGTTGCCTCCCTCTGCCGGGCAGCATCTGCCGGCGCTCGCCGCCAACACCGTAGCGCGAGTGGCTGCGCCGCGCATCGGCCGGAATACCCACTTCCGGGCGGGAAGACGCGTGGGTAATTCTGCGCAGGGAGTCAGAGCAGGTTGTGCTCGTAGGCGTACGCCGTGGCGGCCGCTCGCGACGACAAGTCCAGCTTGGTGAAGATGTTGCTCACGTGACGGGCGACGGTCTTCTCGCTGATGCCCAACCGAGCGGCGATTGTACGGTTGGTGACGCCGGTCGCGACGAGCCGTAGTACCTCTATCTCCCGGCCGGTGAGCCCCGTTGATTCCGGTGGCGATGCCTGCGCGGTGAACGCCGCGACGCGGGCGGCGGCGGGGGTGGCGCCTAACTTCTTGAAGGCTTCGTGGGCGGCCTCGAACTCCAGGTGGGCGCCCTCACCGTCGCCGAGCTGGCGGTACGCAAGGCCAATGAGCACCCGAATCTGGGCGAGTTCGTAGGGCGCGTCCAGCTCCTGCCACGCGACCCATGCGGCGCGAAGCGATTCGAGCGCGGAGAGCGGTTGCCCTTCTGCAAGCGCGACTGCGCCTCGTGCCTGTGAGGAGACGGCACGAAGAAACGGCAAGTCGAGTCGTCCGGCGAGTCGTACGAGCTCGTCGGATGAGGCGCGCGCGCCTGTGACGTCATTCCTCGCCAGCATGATCTCCACTCCAGCGCAGAGCAAGAGGATGCGCGCTCGCCCGCCGCGCGTTTCCTGCAGAGCGAGGCGAATGGCTGCATCAGCCGCGTCAATCTGTCCTTGACTCAAACGGAGGAGTGCGAGACCCGGATGCGGTTTACCCCCGGCCTGACTGGCCAGACGGTACGCCTCGTCAGCCTTGGCGAATTCGCCGCGCAGCCGGTGCAGCTCCGCAACCTGGTAGTACGCCGCGCCCGCCTCAGGCTGCGAAGGCGGATCGGTCAGTCGCTCGCAGGCTCGCCGCGCTTCGCTAAACGCGTCCTGCCAAGCGCCGTGCAACTGCATCAGCTCGGACCGGCGTATCAGGCAGTATCCGCGAAAGGGCACGACGTCGGGGTGCGAAGCGCACCAGCCCTGGAGCGCGGTGGTCCACTCTTGCGCGCGGCGCAGGTCGAACAGATCATGGCAGGCCGTGATAACGCTGCAATACACGGCACCGGCGACCATGGGCGCGACTTCGCCGCCGGTTACGGCGACCATGACCTCGTCGAGCAGCGCGAGCCCGGCTGTCGTCTGGTTCATGGCCAGAAGCGCACGACCCTGGCCGTGCCTTGCGAGCGCCATGAGGTCGCTATTGCCGAATCGAGCGCCGATCTCGGCCGCTTGCGTGAATGCGGCGTGTGCCGATGCGATGTCTCCCGCAGCCGCGCGCTGACGCGCCGAGGCGCAGAGCAGCCATCCCTGTTCGACGCACGGTTCCTTCACGTCGTCGATGAGGCGCTGCGCCCGCGCCAGCCAGCCGGCCGCCTGCGCCCGCTGACTGGGTCTGTCGAAAATCGTGAACGCGAGCCAGAAGGCACTGCGGGCGGCGCGGATCGTCTCCCCGCGCTCGAGAAAGCCAGCATGCGCGCGCGTACGAGTCTGGACGCTGACGACATCCTCGCCAATCAGGTACGCAGCGGTCGCGAGGCGATCGAGATCGTCGGGATCGAGCGGCGTGCGCACTTCCGTAGCAGTGAGCAAGGCGTACGCCTCGGACCACGCGCCTCTGTCGAAGGCCGCTCGCCCATCCTCACGTGTTCGCGAATCCCTCACGGCTTTATTATCCCGCACACGGTCGTCGAGACAATCACCTCATCATTGAGCCAGTTGTGAAACGTCCAGGCCGGAATTTCCGCAATAGGTTCCTGAGTACCTTCCGTTGGTGAACCCTCTGGGACCTCCATCTGATTTCTTTGGATCGGATGCGGATGGCGTACTTCACGCCCGCTCCTCCAGGGCCTCGTAGATGTCCGGTTTGGCGAAAGCAGCGTCGGCACGAACGACAACATCCCCTACCTTGCTTGTGCTGCCGCTCGATCTCCGGCAGGAGCACGACCTCCCAATCAAACGTCACTGTGCACGTTCCCTGGCCGCAGCTTCACTGCCAGACAGTCGCCCTCTCGATTGAACGGCAGCAGCGGATGAGAGCAGGTCGATTCGAAATGTCCGTTGTGAGCGCTCTGTTCCTGCTGGCCGTAGACGGGGATCTCGGTCCTGTCCAGATCGAGCACCACCCGGCGTCCCCAAGGTCCGTGAGCCGATCATCAAATCGTGGCTATGATTGAAGTCAAGCCGACCACAAGAGGACGAGTCCAACAGGGGTGAGAATGTTGCCTCCGGCAACGTGGGCGGAGGCGGCACCGGGGCGCAGGCCGGGGGTGCGCCGGCTGATTTCCTGGGCTTCGAGCCTGTCAAATCGTATAGGTGGCCACCCTCCTGCGTATCGCCCACATGAGCCCGGACGAGGAATCCCCATCGCTTCGCCCGAGCCAAACAGGTGGCCCGTTACGCCTCGATCCGTCAATCGTGCAATCCGGCGACCAGCACCGCCAGGGGTGCATCAGCAAGGCGGGTTCCTCTGGACCCTCCTGGTGGAGGCCGCCCACTCCCTTGCCCGGTGGGACAGCGGCCCCCCGGTCAGTTCTACGCCCCGAAGACGACGCCAGGTCGGGTCCCGCAAGGCGATCATCGCGCTTGCCCGCAAATTCCTCATCGTAGCGTGGTGCATGCAAAACTCGATGGCCTCCGGCTGTCCGGTGACCGGAGGTGGTATTGCGCCCGCCAGGGCCACAGCGGCGGGCGTGCTGCGATCAAGCAATCGATGGGTTACTGCGCGGGGGACCCCTTGCTCAGAAGCGTTGCAAGATATGGTGCCGGTGGAAGGAGTCGAACACGTCCGTCAAGGGGATAATAGCCACCTAAGCGGCATCGCCACTAAGATAACCCAAACTTACGTACGCCAGGGAGATGCGTGAACGAATTTCCACCGACGACGGCTTGCACAGTACCGACGCTTGCGGCGCTTGCCACGGCGATGTTCAACCCGCAGGGTCTCGAATGGGACTTGCAGCGGAGGCAGTTCTGCCCAGTCCGGTTTGATGAGGCGCACTCTGGGATTCAGCCGTTGCGTGGCCTCAAAGTAGAGCTCCGCATCCGCGACGGTCAGCGACGCCCGGGCGACCCGCGGGAAGAGTTTGGCGGGCGACAACTGCTCGGGGAGAGCTGGTGATCGTGGGCGATGTGGGCCTGCGCGACGCGCATCGCGGCATAGACCGAGGCCGCCGCATACACTTGTTGCGCACCCCCCTGCGGGCTGGCGAGGTAGAAGTGATGCAGATCCAGCACCTCCTTCAGGTCAAAGAACAGCCGCTCCACCTGCCACCGCCCAGCGGTAGCATTCCAGCGCTTCGTTGGCCGGGAGGCGCGTGGGGTCGAGGACGGAGGTCAACAGATCCACCGTCAGCCGGCGCGTCGTGTAGCGGAGCTGCCGCATGCGTTGGGGCGGCGTGCCTTGCCCCGACCCGACGAGGACAAGTCGTTCCATCAGGGTCCCGCCCGCGCGCGGGCCGCGGCGCAGCCAGTGCTGATGGCGCAGCGTGAGCCGGCGATGCCGGCGGCAGAGCAGCCACACCTCGCCCTGCGTGAGCGCGGCCACCAGCTTGACCGAGGCGTAGAGTCGATCGGCGATGAGCAGCGTGTGCTGGGGGATGTGGTCGAGCTGCTCGAGGGCATG
>DATEHM010000074.1:0-2204 GCA_035279545.1 bacterium
CGGCAGCCGCCGCAGACGGTCGAGGCCGTGCGCGCGCTCCAGCTCGGGGACGCGATCGGGTTCCTGCCCGAGACCCGCCGCGTCTACCCCGCCGGGCCGCTCGCGGCGAGCGTGATCGGATTCGCCGGCACGGACGACGCCGGCCTCGCCGGTCTCGAGCTCGAATACGACGGGGCCCTGCGCGGGGTCGAGGGGATCGGCTCGGCCCATCGCGATGCCATCGGCCGCGAGCTCGTGCAGACGCAGCGCATCCTCACGCCGCCGCGCGACGGGGACACGCTCGTCCTTACCCTGGACGAGATGATCCAGCACATCGCCGAGCGCGAGCTGGCCCGGGCGGTGCAATCCGCCAGCGCCCAGGGCGGTACCGCGATCGTAATGGACCCCACCACCGGCGCGATCCTGGCGCTGGCGACCTCTCCCACCTTCGACCCCAACCGCTTCCAGGCGGTCGCCTCCGCCCACTGGAAGGACCGGGCCGTCGCCGACGTCTACGAGCCGGGGTCGACGTTCAAGCTGATCCTGGCGGCGGCGGCGCTGAGCAGCCACGCGGTCGGCTCGCAGGAGCGGTTCCCCGATCCCGGCAAGATCCGGATCAACGGCGCCACGATCCACGACGCCGAGCCGCCCGAGCACAGCCCGCTCAGTCTGGCGGAGATCGTGAAGTACTCGAGCAACGTGGGCGCCGCCCAGGTCGCCACCCGGGTGGGCAAGGAGCGGCTCTACCGGTACATCCTGCGGTTCGGGTTCGGGCACCCCACGGGGATCGATCTTCCCGGGGAGGGGGCGGGGATCATCCGGCCGACGAGCCAGTGGCTGGGGCCCTCCCTCCAGAACATCGGGTTCGGCCAGGGCATCTCCGTCACCCCGATCCAGCTCCTCGTCGCCGCCTCCGCATTCGCCACCCACGGGCTCGCCGCCCACCCGCACGTGGTGGAGGCGATCCGCGACCCGGCGGGGCACCCGATCGATACGCCCGGCGCTCTTCCGCCCCATCCGGTGATCGAGCCCCAGGTGGCCGCCGAGGTGCTGGCGATGATGCGGCAGGTGGTGGAGGGGGGCACCGGCACGAACGCCCGCCTGCCAGGGTACACGGTGGCCGGCAAGACGGGGACCGCCCAGCGCCCGAGCCCGACGGGAGGGTACGAACCCGGCGCCTACGTCTCGTCGTTTGTGGGGATCGTGCCGATCCCGTCTCCCCGGCTCGCCATCCTGGTGGTTGTGGATCGACCGCGGGGGGTATATTTTGGGGGGGACGTGGCCGCGCCCGCGTTCCGCGAGATCGCCCGGCAGGTCCTGTGGTACCTGCGCGTGCCGCCGGTCGATACCCCCGAATGATGTCTAGGAACCGACTTTAGTTGCTAATATATCAATAGATGGCGGGAGACCCGAAGGCGGCGGGGCCGGGGCGGCGGAGGCCGGACCCGGCGCGGGATGCGCGCGCGGGGGGACGCTCGATGCGGTTGACCGATCTGCTCGCGGGGACGGAGCCGGCCTGTTCCCTTGAGGGACCCTCCGATCTCGAAATCTCAGGGCTCGCCTACCACTCGAACGCGGTGCGCCCCGGCGACCTCTTCGCCGCGATCCGGGGGTTCGTCCACGACGGCCACCGCTATGTCGCCGACGCCGTCCGTCGGGGGGCGGTGGCGGTGCTGGTCGACCATCCGCTCCCCGGTCTGGCGGCGGCCCAGGTGGTCGTCCGCGACACGCGCCCGGCCCTCGCCGCACTCTCCGCGCGGTTTTACGGCGATCCATCGCGGCGGCTGTGGGTGTGCGGGGTGACCGGCACCAACGGCAAGACGACGACGACGTACCTCATCAACGCGGTGCTGAGCGCGGCGGGCCACCGCACCGCGGTGATTGGGACGATCGGCGTGGTGGCGAACGGGATCTCCGTGCCGTTCGAGATGACGACCTCGACGACGCCGGAAGCGCCCGATCTGCAGCGTCTGCTCTCCGACCTCTGCGCGGCGGGCGTGGGCGATGTCGCCATGGAGGTGACCTCGCACGCGCTCGAGTTGCATCGGGTCGCCTCGTGCCGGTTTCGCGCCGGGGTCTTCACGAACCTCACACAGGATCACCTGGATTTCCACGGCGACTTGGACCGCTACCGCGACGTCAAGGCCCGGTTGTTCGCCATGATCGACCCCGACGGCGCCTGCGTCGTGAACGCCGATGACCCCAGCGCGGCGGCGATGGCCGCC
>DATEHM010000075.1:0-3949 GCA_035279545.1 bacterium
CGTGGTCGGCGTCACGGGCCCTCCGGGGGCCGGCAAGAGCACGCTGGTCAACGCCATCGTGCGCGCGCTCCGCGGCGAGGGCCGCCGGGGGGGGTTGTGGCCATCGATCCGACGAGCCCGTTTACGGGCGGCGCGATTCTCGGCGATCGGATCCGGATGCAGGATCACAGCACCGACCCGGGTGTCTTCGTGCGTAGTATGGCGGCGCGCGGCCGCCTCGGCGGGCTCGCGCCATCGACCGCGGGGGCGGTCGCGGTGCTGGACGCCTTTGGCTGCGACGTCATCTTCATCGAGACGGTGGGGGCCGGCCAGGGTGAGGTCGACATCGCCGGCACGGCCGACACGATCCAGCTGGTGACGATCCCCTCCCTGGGAGACGGGGTCCAAACCCTCAAGGCCGGCCTGATGGAGATCGGAGACGTCTTCTGTGGTCAACAAGGCTGACCGCGGCGATGCCGACCGCGCGGCCGCGGAGATCCAGACGATGCTGGGGCTGGCCCCGGAGAGCGGCGGGTGGCGCGCGCCTGTCCTCCTCACCGTGGCCGCCGACGGCGGGGGCGTCCCGGAGGTCTTGCGGGTCATCGATCGGCACCGGGCCCATCTCGCCGGCGGGGGCGGGCTCGTCCGGCACCGACAGGCGCGGCACCGGCGGGAGATCGTCGAGGAGCGGTTGCTCGCCCGAGTGGACGGCGCGCGGATGGATGAACTTGCCGCCCGCGTCGCCGGGGGCGAGCTGGACCCCTACGCCGCGGCCGATCAGGTAATGGCCTGGGGGGCCGGGCATGAGTGAGCCCGGGGGCACCGAGATCCGCCTGGCCCACCTCGGGATCGCCGTCCGGCGCATCGCCGCGGCCGAGGCGCTCTGCCGGCGTCTGGGGCTCCCGCCCAGCAGGCACGAGACCTTGGGGCGGGAGGGGGTGCGCGTCGCCTTCGTGCCGGTGGGGGACGGCGAGATCGAGCTGCTGGAACCGCTCACGGCGGAGGGGCCGGTCGGGCGATTTCTCGAGGGGAGAGGCGAGGGGATCCACCACCTGGCGCTCGAGGTGCCGGATATCGACGCGGCGCTGGCCCGCGCCAGGGCGGCGGGGATGCGGTTGATCGACGAGACCCCCCGTCCCGGGGCGGATGGCTCGAGGATCGCGTTCATCCATCCCGCATCCACCCACGGGGTCCTCTTTGAGCTCGTTGAGCGCGGGACCGGCACCCGCGATCTTCCATCAGCCTTCTCAATGTAGCTCACGAATGAGGGCTTGCATTGAATTTTGTCTATATGATATAGTGGTCCGAGTAGAATAAAGTCTATATCACATAATCCACCTCCCAACCGCTGCAGCCCTACGTCGCCCCACTGGATCTGACCGGGCCTCATTCAATCCCGACATCGTTTTGACGTGCGGTGGCGGGTCCCGCCTCGGCGGGACGAATTTGGGCTCGCAGAAGGGGGGGGAGGGTATGGCGCCGGCTGTTTCGCCTTCGACGGCCAGTGACATGCAAGTCCTCAAAGACCAACGGCGGTTGGGGTCGGTGTACCCGGCCTACCTGCTGGTGGCCTGCCTCGTATCAGGCCTGCTGTTGCCATTCGTCTCGGTTCCCCGCCTGTGGCACCTCGTGCTCGGCCAGAACGTGTACCTGACCATTGACCGGCAGACCCTCGCCTACAGCACCCTCCGGCGGACCGTGGCCGATGTCCTGCAGGAAAACAAGATCGCCCTGCGGCCCGGGGATCGGGTCGACCCTCCCCTCGCGGCGGCGATCTGGCCGGGGATCCAGATCAGCGTCGTCCGGGCGCTGCCGATCACGATGTCGGTCGGCGGGATCCCACGAACCGTGCGCGTGCCCGCGACGACGGTGGGGGAGGCGCTCGCCCTGCTCGACATCCAGGTTCGTCCTGAGGACCGGGTGTATCCCGATCCGTCCGCGGCGCTTGCGTCTGATATGCGGATCACGATCGAGCGGCGCGAGTCTCGAACCTGGGTCGAGCGCCGCCCCGTGCCGTTCTCGTCCCAGATCGTCGCCGACCCCACGCTGCTCAAGGGCACTCGGGTCCTCCGGTCGGACGGCCGTCCCGGGCGTCTGGACCGGACCGTCCGCGTGGAATACGCCGACGGCCGCGCGGTAACCGTGCAGACGCTCGCCGAGGCGGTCGTCACGCCTCCGTTGCCCCGCGTGATTGCGGTGGGCACCAAACCGCTCCTTGCCACGTCCGGACCGTACGTCGGCAAGGAAATCATGCTGCTGCAGGCCTCGGCCTACTACCCCGGTCCGAACAACTTCGGCGGGGGAGTCGGGCCGAGGACCGCGATCGGGTTGACCGCCCAGCGGGGCGTGGTGGCCGTGGATCCGACCGTGATTCCCCTGGGCTCCCGCCTCTTTATTGAAGGGTACGGGACGGCGGTGGCGGGGGACACCGGCGGGGCCATCCGGGGCACCCGCGTCGACCTCTGCTTCAACACCTACGAGGAGGCGATGCAGTTCGGGCGCCGAAATGTGAAGGTGTACATCCTCGCCCGGGGTAACCGGATCACGCAGTAAACGTCGGGGGGATTCCCTGGAACGCAGCCGGGCCTTGTTCACCGCGCAGGACCTGGCCACCCCCGCGGGGACCCGTGCAGTTCTTCTGCGATTCGGCATCCGTCCGGCCAAGCGGTGGGGGCAGCATTTCCTCGTCAGCTCACAAGCCCTGCGCCGGACCCTCGACGCCGCCGCGGTGGCCGCGGCCGACATCATCCTCGAGGTCGGGGCGGGAATCGGCACGCTGACCCTCGGGCTGGCCGAACGGGCCGGCCGGGTGACGGCGGTCGAGGTCGATCGCGCCCTGTTGCGGGCGCTCCGGGCGACCGTGGCGGACCGGCCCAACGTGCGGGTCGTGGCCGGGGACATCCTCGAACTGCCGCCCGCGACCCTCTTCGATGGCCCGCCGGATGCCCCGCGCAAGGTCGTGGCCAACCTGCCGTACAACATCGCCTCGGCCGTGTTGATGCGCCTGCTCGATCCTCCGCTCGGGCTTGCCGTTCTTGTGGTGACGGTCCAGCGGGAGGTGGCGGAGCGGATCGCCGCGGCCCCCGGGGGCCGCGCCTACGGGATTCTTTCGGTGGCCATCCGGTATCGCGCCACCCCGAGGATTGTGGCGCGGATTGCGCCCGGGGCGTTCTTGCCCAGGCCGGCGGTCGACTCGGCGCTTGTGGAACTGGTTCCGCACCGGACGCCGCCGGTGAGCGTTCCCGATGAGCGGAGGTTCTTTCGGGTCGTGGCCGCCGGTTTCGGACAGCGCCGGAAGACCCTGCAGAATGCCCTGGCGAGCGGGCTCGGGCTCTCCAAGGAAGATGTCGGGGGCGCCTGCGCCGCCGTCGGCGTCGATCCGCGCGCGCGCGCGGAGACGCTCGATCTGACGGCGTTCGCGGCCCTGGCCCGCGCGCTCGACCCGCATCTGCGGATGGCGTCCTCCTCGTAAAGTCGCCCATTCCCCTCCGCTGGCGGGCGGCCAGAACCCGGGACCGAGGCGCCCGCGTAGGTCATGGGGGACGTTTCAACGCCACGGGGTGGGAGAGGCCCGTGCGTCGCGATGGGATGCACCGGTCATCGGAAGCGCCCGGCCAGGCGTTCCACCCGCGTGTGGCACACCCATCCTTCCTCTCGATCCCAGGGGCCACCGCGGGGGTGGAATCGATGCGGGTAGACGCCGAAGCCCAGGCCGTTCGCGGAGGCGACAGCGGCGAGGTGAACAGCTGAGCGCGCGCCTGCTGCGGCGGATTCGGGCGTTGGATCCCGGCAGTTTCGCCATGGTCATGGCCACGGGGATCGTCTCCACCGCGGCCTTCTCCTCGGGGCTCGTCCCTCTGGCCTGGGGGCTCTTTCAGCTGAACAAGGTGGTGTACGTCGCGCTCTGGGCGTTGACGGCCGTGCGGCTGATCGCCTTCCGGCCGGCGGTGGTCGAAGACCTGACCCATCG
>DATEHM010000076.1:0-11880 GCA_035279545.1 bacterium
GCTAATCAGCTGAATCATCCATGACTGCGGACTGCGAACGGAACCCATCATTTCAAAGTTCATCGAAAACGGAACCGTTCATGGACAACTCCAAACAAAAATCCCTGCTCCCAACAGAAAAAAATCTGCAAAACAACACACCGGATCGTTTTCTACCCAGAAAACGGAAAAACACCTCAATCCACCAAAACCCTAATATATTCGTCCGCCCCCGCGACCCAACACGACTACACGCACTCCCGCTCGCGCACGCACGCGCGTAAGGGAGGAACTCTACAACTGGGGGGTCGCGCGGGCGGAGGAATATATTTGCATCAACTAGACTTCCGAGTTGAATTCAGGTAAGCTCCCGGCGAACCCCTCTAAAGAGGGGTTCGATTGGCGAACTCCTGCCAAACACGGTTGTCAACGAAAAAGGAGGCACGCGGCAATGGCAAGACCACGCACACGCGCTGCGGCAAACGACGGGGAGGGCAACCTCAAGAAGCTCACCCCGCAGGACATCGCAAGGCTTGGGACGATCTGCGATATGTCCCGCGTGTTCCAAGGGGTGGGTACGAACAGCGCCATCACGGTAAGCTTGACCGAGATGTTGCCGAACTACCTGGTGAAGATCTACGGGTTTGGTTCGGCGGGGAGCTTTGTCGCGCAGAACAGCGGCAAGACGTGGTGGGGATGGTGGATCCCGCTCAAGGAGAGGTACACCTTGCTCAAGTTCGTCCAGGCGCAGGAAGAGGGAACCTGCTCGTTGGCGTACACCAAGGTCGAACTCGACAAGTACCTGTACAAGTTGGAGAAGGCCATCAACAGCGGCCGTGGCGACGACGGTGCGCATGACGTCTAGCGAAAAGCCCCGCTAATCGACCGTAGACTCCAACGGTTGGGGCAGGTAGAATACGGGTAGCCCCGCGGCGGGTTCGGTAGCTCGCCTGGAGCGGCCGGTGTCCCGGCAAACGGGGATGAGGGGGCCGAACCCTCAGATCCCGAGGAAACACCGGCCGCTCACGGGGCCCACCCAGAAATCCAGAAATCTCACGACAGGAGCTTGACAATGGGAGATCGGCCACTGAGTGGCTTCCTGGTGACGTATATCGCCGGGCATACACTCGCACAGGTAGCGAACGACATGCTCCAGAACGCGCAGCTGCTCGGCGGACTGGCGCAGCTGCTCCAGGACGAGGAGATGACCACCATCGCGAACGCGCCCCAGCTTCTGGAGTCGGCGCTGAAGTGCGTGGACTGCGTCGAGTTGATTGTTCGAGCGGCAATGCCGCCGGACGAAGACGCAGAGACGAATGAGGAGCGCCTGGAGGCCAGCAATATGGCGGAGGACATGACGAGGATCCGCCGGCAGCTGGACAAGATGCGCGCCTCTCTGCTGGACAACCTGGAGTAACGGACATGGACATCTCCAGCTACCCGAGAACACCCCACGGGCACGCAGCCACGCTGCCGCTCGCGAAGCAGACGAACGTCGCCCGCAGTGAGATTGTCCAGTACGCGGACGACGGTAGCATGTACACCATCGTGATCCTCGACGCTGACGACAGCTTCGACGTGATCATTGACCACCCGGATGGCAGCAGCGAGGCCGTCTGGAGCTTGGCAAGAGAGCGAGAGGCCAGCTAGCAAGCATGGCAGACAAACCGATTCCACCTCCCACACCACCACCGCCACCCCGGCCATGATGGCCGAGGCGGTGGCGGACAAGACCGCACTTTGGGTTGTGTTGTTTCTTCTGCTCATGCTCCTGTTCTTTTGGAGGATGCTGAAGTGACGACGCCGCTGATTATTGAATCGTGGCGCATTGTCGACCGTTGGTGGACGGACGATGCCATCGAGATCGAGTACATCGAAGTCCAATGGGGCGAGCGCAAGCTCGTGTTCAAGAGAACGAAGACCGACCAGACGTGGCGAATTGTAGGAGGGAGCAACGTATGATCTACGTAGCCAGCAGTTGGCGCAACCCGCATTACGAGGGAGTGCTCGATTGTTTGGAGCAGTGGGCGCTGAAGTACTACAACTGGCGCGACGAGGAAGGGTTTCACTGGTCTAACGTCATGGGGCGCACGAGTGAGGATCACTGGACGACGCCGGTGACCCCGCAGGAGTACATCACGGCAATGCGCCATCCTCGGGCGCAACTCGGTTTCGAGCGCGACATGGAACACCTGCAAGCTGCATCTGCCGTGATCCTGCTCCTGGAGTGCGGCAAGAGCGCGCACTTGGAAGTCGGCTGGGCCGTAGGCGCAGGAAAGCCGACCGCGCTCTACATCAAGGACAACCTGCAGCCGGAGTTGATGTACGGGATGCTCGACTTGATCACAACGGACATCGATCAACTCATGTCCTGGGCCGCTTGCCAGGAGCGTAACGCCGCGTGAGGGGCATCCTCTGCATCGACCCCGGTGGAAGCACCGGCGTGGCCTGGGGCATCGTGGACGAGCGGGCACCCAGCGCCATCGAGGCCGTCCGGGATCGG
The DNA here is from genome assembly GCA_035279545.1 of bacterium. Classification (GTDB taxonomy): domain Bacteria; phylum Sysuimicrobiota; class Sysuimicrobiia; order Sysuimicrobiales; family Segetimicrobiaceae; genus Segetimicrobium. The sequence goes on from DATEHM010000076.1 coordinate 2,483, forward strand.
CTCCACTCTGGTTCTACCACCGTGACGGGCGAACCCCGCGACCAGATCCACGCGCTGTACCGCCTCTGGACGGACTTCAAGCTTGACTGCGTGAACCGACGCCTGCTCGACAAAGAGTGGGTTGACCTCGTGATCGAGGATTATGTGTTGGCCCCAGGTGTACAGAAGCCGGGGCGCGACACGACCGCGCCCGAGCGCATTGCTTGGGGATTTGAAGGGTACCGGCTTGGGCGCTTTGAGTCTTACCGCAAGACCAAGCACTACACCGAGCCAGTCTGGCAGATGCCAGGCGCAGCCAAGAGGTTTGCGGAGCGCGACATCTTGGAGCAAGCGGACTGTTGGATCCGAGGGCGCGATCACGAGCGCAGTGCATTCGCGCATATGCTGCTCCGGACGAACGTCTTAATGAGCAATAGACTTCACACCCGCCGTGGGGTAAGCTCGCGAGCGTAGCGCCGCAGGCCGCGTGAGGGGAGCGCCCACCAATGCTGCTGGCCGCACCAGCGAGGGCGCTCCCCGCGGTAACGTGTATGGCGCGTGTATGCGCGCGTACCCGCGAGGGCTGCCATCTAGCCCCACCGAGGTTGACCCCCTTTACGCGGGCCAGAGGATGCGGTAAGCTCCCGTCCCGTGAGCAACGGAGCCGCTCCCGTCTCTGGGCCTTGGCCGTATCCGGTGTATGTCGAGGATGCGACCATCCGTGACCCCGAGTGGGTTGAGATGGAGCAGTCCCCTCCGATGCCGGGTGAGGGCCGCAGCTTCTTCTGGGATCCCATCCACGGCTACGTGAAGGTGGAAGGCCCAGTGGTTGTGGTCTCCAGAGGGCCCATCCACCCCTACTGATGGCGACCTCCAACCGGCTGCTCAAAGACCTCAAGGCGAGGGACAAGGCCAAGCTCAAGGGCAAGTGCGGTGCCGTCAAGAAGGATGGCACCATGTGCACTCAGCGGGCTGGCTTCGGCACGACGCACCCCGGCACCGGCAACTGCCGCTGGCACGGCGGCGCTCTCAAGACGCACCGGCAGGCCGCCATCCGGCAGGAGGCAATCAAGTTCATGGGCGCGCCCCTGGACATCAACCCGTTGGAGGCCATTGTCTGGTGCATCCGGATTACGGCGGGGGAAGTGCAGTGGCTGAGCATGAAGATTGCCGAGGCCGACGAAGTTGACTGGATCGAGAACACCATCGCCGGCAAGCAGCTGAACGTCTTCCAGCGAACACGCGCAGACGCGCAGGACAGGCTTGTTCGCTATTCCAAGGAGGCCATCCAGCTAGGACTGGCGGAGCGCGCCATCCGCATGGCCGAGAACTTTGGGCTGGCGTTGGCCAGGCTGTTGGAGGGGATCGAGGCCGACATGGGGTTCAACGCAACACAACGGAAGCTCTGGCAACAGTCTGTGCGCAAGCATCTGATTCTGCTCCAGGGCGGCAGCGCCGCCAACCTGGCGCCGTTTGACGAGGATCCCGACATCATCGAGGGACAACTTGTCTCAGCCACAGGCTGACGCCGACTGGGGCTACTTCAAGGGCGAGAGCGGCCTGCCCGCCGGCACCGCCGAGGCCGCGCTGCGCTTCTTGTACCCGACGCCTGCTCCGTATCTGGACAGTTGCGCCGACTGGATCCGAGACCAGTTGGGCGAGCACGTCTGGAGTAAGCAGGAGGAGATCTGCAACTCTGTTACAGAGAACCGCTATACCGCTGTGAAGGCCTGCCACGGCCCCGGCAAGAGCTTCATTGCCGCGCGGATCGGCTGCTGGTGGCTTCACACGCACAAGCTGGGCGATGCGTTCCTGGTGACAACAGCCCCATCTTGGCCACAGGTACAGGCGATCCTTTGGCGCGAGATACGCCGGGCATGGCGCACGGGGAGGTTGCCAGGACGCATCACCCTCGAATGCCAGTGGTACATGGGCGAGGGACGCAGCGACGAGGAACTGATCGCCATGGGGCGCAAGCCCGCCGACTACAACGAGCAGGCGTTCCAGGGACTCCACGCGCGCTACATCTTGGTGATCTTGGACGAGGCTTGCGGGATCCCGGAGACTCTCTGGACGGCCGTGATGACGCTGCTCACGAACGAGAACGCGCGAGTGCTCGCCATCGGCAACCCGGACGACCCCGGCAGCCACTTCGCGACGATCTGTAAGCCGGGCAGCGGATGGAATGTGATCTCCATCTCGGCCTTCGACTCGCCCAACTTCACCGGCGAGGAGATCCCGGCGCGCGTGGCTGAGCAGCTGGTGACACCGATGTGGGTGGAGGATCGCAGGCGTGACTGGGGTGAGGGATCTCCGCTCTGGCAGGCCAAGGTGCTTGCCGAGTTCCCCGACATCTCTGACGAATACCTGATCACACCGGCGATGATCCAGAGGGGGATCGACACCGATCTGCCCGGCATCGAGAAGGGCCGGTATGGCGCAGACGTGGCGCGCTTTGGCGAGGACAAGACGGTTGTCTACCGGAACAGGGGCGGCGTGATCCGGTTTGTTGAAGACTGGGGCATGCGCGACACGATGCAGACCGCAGGGAAGTTCAAGCTGATCATGGATCAGCATCTGCACCTCAACCGACCGGGCTTCGTCCTGGACGTTGTCGGCCTCGGCAGCGGCATCTTCGACCGGCTGCGCGAGATGGGCTACCCAGTTGTAGGGTTCTCGGGCGCGGAGCGCGCATTCCGCCCGGACAAGTTCAAGAACCGCCGCGCTGAGGTCTATTGGACGTTCCGCAACAACTTGGAGCTAGGTCTGATCGACCTGGATCCCGCAGACCTGAGACTTCAAGAGGAGTTGCAGAACATCAAGTGGTTCGTGGACTCCTCCGGCCGCATTCAAATCGAGTCGAAGGAGGACATGCGTGAGCGCGGGGTGAAGTCCCCAGACCGCGCTGACGCTTGCGTCTATTCGACCGTTGCCGTACAGCACTACCACACCGCGGCTCCGCAGGGGAGTCTCGCCACCGACCTACTCACGATGGAGTTGTGATGACGACACAGGAGCAGATCGACCAGATCAAGGCGGACGTGGAGGCGCTCCAAGCAGCGGGTGCCGCAGCGGCCGACCAGATCGCGGTTCTGACAGACCAGGTGCTCGCGTTGGAGGCCGGAACGATCACAGACGAGCAGATCGACAACCTCCACAACGCGCTGGCGGGCGTTACGCGCGATCTCGTCAAGGCAGTCGAGGATTCCCAGGAGGCGCTCGGCGAATGACCGAGTGGTGGGAGAAAGCGTATCCTGGCGGGCCAATGGTCGCGGTGCGGGGGTTTCCGCGGCCGTTGTACCCGCCGGATGCGGCTCCTGGCAAGAAGCCGTCTGTTGACGGCCCTGACGTCGAGGCGTACAAGCGTACGGTCTCGCGGGCGGGTCGTTGGGTTTGGCAGGCGTTCGACCAGGCATTCAGCAACGGGTTCTCTCACGGCAAAGGGCCGAACGTCACAGACACCGGCCTCGCCGGCATCCAGCGACAACAGAACGTACAGGACACAGGGTGGGTTGGTGAGCCGACTTTCAACACTCTTCGCTCGATTCGGATTCCGGCGGGACTCCCGCACGCAGGTGAACCCGCTATGGACGCCAGAGCAGTTGAACTCATCAACGCGGCTTTTGACCGCTTCAAAGGCTCTGAACCCGCCCCGCCCCCGCCGCAGAAGGTGGATCCGAATAGGGCGCGGCTCAACAAGGCGATAGCAGAGCTAGGCGTTAAGGAATCGCCCGCCAACTCAAACCAGTGCAAGTACACCACGTGGTACGGAGCGGTCGGCCCTTGGTGTGCGATGTTCTGCACCTGGAGTGACCAGCTGGGCGGCGCTCCGTCCAAGAGCTTCGTGAAGGGGTCGAACTATGCATACGTCCCGTACATCGTCTCAGACGCCCGACTCGGACTCAATGGACTCAGCGTTACAAGCAGTCCGGTGCCGGGTGACCTTGTTTGCTACGACTGGGACAGGAACGGCGAATACGACCACATCGGAATCGTGGAGACGTCACCGGACGCGAACGGCAACTTCACCGCCATCGAAGGAAACACCAGCACGTCCAACAACTCGAACGGAGGCGAGGTCATGCGCCGGTCGAGGAACAGGAATGCCCAAGGCACCGTCTTCGTGAAAGTGAGGGCATGATGACCTGGACAAAGACAGAGATCGCGACGGCGGCCATCGCCATCATCTTCCTGATCTACTTGATCCACACCTGGTAGATGGCACGCCCGCGCACAAAGGTCGCGAACACCGGCTCCGCGCCGCCCACCCGCGAGATCGGCGCGGTGCTCAACGGGAGCTTCTCCCCGGCGGGGATGGCGCCGTGGACGCAGTTCTGGACGGACATCGAGGAGTTCATCCCCGACCTGACCTGGCCGCGCTCCGTTCGGACGTACCAGGTGATGCGGACGGACTCGCAGTTGAGTGCGCTGTACACGGCGACCGTTCTCGGTCTCTCGCGGATGGAGTGGGCCATCGACCCGAACGGCGCAGACGACGCGATGGTGGAGAAGATCGCGCGCGACTACAACCTGCCCATCCAGGGCGACGACGTCAACAAGCGAGACCGTGGCCGAATGAAGCGCCGGTTCTCTTTCCGCGAGCATCAGCGGAAGGCGTTCAAGGCAGGCATCTTTGGGCACTACTACTTCGAGCAGGTCGGCTTCATCGGTGATGGAATGCAAGGTCGGCCAGACGACGGTCTCTGGCATCTGCGCAAGCTCGCAGAGCGCCCGCCCTCGACCATCTCCGAGTTCAGGGTTGCGAACGACGGCGGGTTGGTCTCGATCTTGCAGAACGTCTCTACGGGCAACATGTCTTCGTGGAGCCAGCCGGTGCCGGAGATCCCGGTGGACAACCTCGTCGGGTACGTCTGGGATCAAGAGGGGGCGAACTGGGCGGGACGCTCTTGGTTCCGCGACGTGTACAAGAACTGGGTGATCAAGGATCGCCTGCTGCGCATCGACGCTGTCAACCACGAGCGCGCGGGCGGCGTCCCGTACATCGAGGCACATCCAGGAGCTACTCGTGACGAGATCGACGCTCTCAACAAGATGGCCCAGAGCTTCCGTATCGGTGACACAGCGGGCGGGGCCGTACCGTCTGGCGCTAAGTTCAACGTCGCGCGCGGGACGAACTCATCGGTCATCGACTCAGTCATCTATCACGATGAGTCAATGGCGCGTCGATTCATGCTCATGGTCATGCAACTCGGCCAGACCAGGACGGGCAGCCGAGCACTAGGCGCCACGTTCTCGGAGTTCTGGGCCGGTGGCCTGGAGGCCATCGCTTGGTGGTTCGCGGATACGTTCAACGAGCATGTGATCGAAGACGACGTTGACTGGAACTGGGGCGAAGACGTGGAGCAAGTCCCGCTGCTCGTCTTCGACTACAACCCTGCGCTCGTCATTGCCGAGCTTGTCTCGCTGATCACATGCGGCGCGATCATCGTGGACACGGATCTGGAGAACGAGATCCGCAAAGAGATGGGCCTCCCGCCCGCGACGCAGCCGCATCCCAAGTACGTGCCGGAGACGACCACCGGACGCCCGGCAACGCCAACGACTGGCGGTACAACGCCGCCTTCTACTGCGAGTACGTCCAGCACGTCGTCCACAACGTCGTCGTCGGGCGGATCGCAATGACGGCGACGGCCCACCGTGGGCTCCCTCCCGGATCGGGCCGTCGCCGTTCATCTCAAGAGAGGAGGAAGTGATGGCGAAAGGAAAGGCCAAGGGGCGTACCGCCAACCCGAAGTTCAAGGGTACGGACTCCAAGCGAGTTGGCGGCAGCACAAGCTCGGGCATGAACACCGGCGGTACGACCGACGCCAAGGCCCGCACCAATGTCGCGACGCAGGGCACGATGCTCCACAAGCAGCTCAAGAAGAACAAGAGCGCCGGGATGAAGCCGCCGGGTAAGTAGCGATGCCTGCGAAGTCACAGAAGCAGCGCGCCTTCATCTACGCTACGAAGGGCCCAGCGTGGGCGAAGGCGCACCACTTCGACAACAAGGGCAAGCTTCCCAAGCGAGCTAAGGGGAAGAAGAAGTGAAGAGACCGTACAAAGACAGCAACGGGGTCTGGCACTTCGAGGACGTGCCGATCTGCGCAACGGGGATCGAGTACCCGCTGAGCACCGGCCCGCACACCTTCACCGAGAGCGAGTTGGCCGCAGCGGTCGAGGCGGCCAGCGGCGAGGACATCGCGATCAACCCGCCGCGGATCAAGCTCGGTCACAAGTCCGTGGTCAACGATCTCTTCCTCGGTGAAGACGAGCCAGCGTTTGGGCGCGTCGAGGAGCTTCGGCTGAGCGACAACAAGCAGGAGATCCTCGGCAACTACGTCGGAACGCCCGAATGGCTCGCCAAGGTTCTGCCCACCGCGTTCCCAGCACGCAGCGTCGATGCCAAGCTCGGCGTCGAGACCGCAACGGGCAAGCGGTACGAGATGGTGGTCACCGACGTATCCCTGCTCGGAGTCCGATGGCCAGGGTGCTCCGTGCTGGAGGATCTTCCACTGTGGTATGGCGACGAGCCGCCCGCAGGAGTCGAGATCGCAGCGTCGGCTGATGTCGTCTCAATCCGCCGCGAGTTCTACGAGAATGGGCCGGGCAAGGGCACCAATGCCTGGATCCGCGGCGAGAGGTTCGACACGGTCACGGGCTACAACCTGATCGTGGATCGTGATGGCGAGATCGTCATCATCCCCGTCACCGTCGATGGTGACGTAGTCAGCTTCGGCGAGCAGTACGCAATCGTCGAAGATCACACCGACAAGGCGCTGGCGGCTTCGGCCGCGCTGCGCGGGATGCAACTGGCGGATCCCGCCATGATCATCCACGCATCGAGATCCGCAACTGAAGGAGAGGCAATGGACGAGGAACTTCGCAAGAAGCTCGCCTTGCGCCTGGGTCTGGCCGAGGATGCAACCGAGGAGCAGATCCGCACCGTCCTGGAGACGCCGGTTGGGGATCCCCCGCCGCCGCCTCCGGAGGACGACGACGGTGACGACGATGGCGATGGCGACGAGGAAGGTGATGGCGACGGCGAGGAGACTCCCGCCGGCACCGTCACGCTCGACAGCGAGACGTACGCGGAACTGAAGGCTGGTGCCGCGCTCGCGCAGAAGCACGAGAGGGAGCGCAACAACGACCGCATCAAGTCCGAGGTCGAAGCGGCGGTCAGGGATGGCCGGATCCCGCCCGCCCGCCGCGAGCACTGGACGAAGGCGCTCACGGCCGACTTCGCCGGTTCCAAGACCGTCCTGGACGGGCTGGAGCCGGGTCTCGTTCCGGTCGGCATCAGGGGTTCCATCGGCGACGGTGACGACGAAGGCAGCGGCGGCGGCGGCAACGACCAGGATCAGGGGTTCCCCGAGGACTGGTTCCCCGAGATCAAGACCATCCGCGCGCAAGCCGAGACTCACCGGCGCGTGGTCAACGCGAAGGAGGGGTAGGCCGTGGCCAACGACCTCATCCCGTACAAGCGACCAGGCGAAGACGTCACCGCCTACGTCACCGCAGCGGTGATCGGCAAGCGGTGCGTCCAGATCTCGGCCGCGAAGGTCAACAAGGCCGAAGGGCTGAGCACCACCGGCGAGGGCGGCGCGTACCGCGTTGCGCTTCCGTCGGGTGCCGGCGCCAACGGTGGTGCCGCCAAGATGATCTTCGGCGTCGCCAAGTACGACCAGCCGACCATCGGCAAGTTCGTCGGCGTCGTCCGCGAGGGCATCGTGCCCATCACGGCGAGCGCTGCCATCACGGCGGGCGTGTCGGTGCAGGTCGCGGCCGATGGCACCGTGGTGCCCGTGTCCACCGGAGTCGCCATCGGCATCGCCTGCGACGACTGCGCCAACGGGGCCGACTGCGAAGTCGCGCTCCTGATCTCGTAGGGAGGAGGGAAGATGAGGAGCAGAGTCCATCTGGCCGAGGACATCGCGTGGGTTCCCGGTCAGCCGGGCATCACTCGGGTGCGAGAGGCCATCGAGGCCCAGACGTACCCGAACCCGGTCGCGCACCCGCTCGGGCCGCCAACGGTCTCGGGCACGACCATGACCGTCGATCTCGCGTTGCAGTCACCGACGCGAGTCACGCGGTCGCTCATGGATCTGACGCTTCAGCGGTTCTTCGCAGACCGCGTGTTCGCGTCAGGCGGCGGGGTCACCGGCGGCGCAATCGTGTACGACGCGCTGCTGGCGAACGACCTGTACTCCGACCGCGACATCCAGCGCGTCGCTCCTGGTGACGAGTTCCCGCTGGTCACCAGCTCACGGCGCGCACCGTTCGTTGCCGAGGTCGAGAAGTGGGGCGGCAAGTTCTTCCTCACGGTCGAGGCGAGGGATCGCAACGACATCTCGGTCTTCACCCGGAACGTGCGGATGCTCGCGAACACCATCGTCCGCAAGATCAACCAGCGCTCGGTCGAGGCGCTGGAGGCGGCCATCCAGCAGTCGCCGGTTCGCACCGTCACCGGCGTCAACTGGGCCACCGTCGTCACGGCAGGCGCATCGGCGTCCAACTCGACCCTCTGGCCGGGTTACGACTTCAGCCGTGCTCAGGCGCAGGCCGAAGTCGAGGAACTCGGCATCGTGTACGACCTGTGGATCATCAACCCGCAGGAGTACCTCCAGCTGGCCCGGATCTACGGGCCGGATCTCAACAACCTCCTCGCCTCGATGGGCCTGGAGATCTTCGTCACCAACCGGGTCGCGGCCGGCAACGCCTACGTCGTCCAGCAGGGCGCGGCGGGGCAGATGCGCGTCGAGCAGCCGCTCCAGACCCGCCAGTGGTACGAGGAGGACACGGAGCGGTTCTGGACGCAGAGCAGCGTGCGTCCCCTCTGGTTCGTGGACAACCGCTTCGCCGTCCTGAAGTTCACCAACCTGGCCGGGTAGAGGAGGAGCCATGGCAGATCCGTATGGCAAGGTCTCTCCGGTGGACGAGGAGTACGAGACCCCGGACGAGTACAGCGGAGACGACCGCATGATCAAGAACCTCTCGTTCTTGTACGAGGTCGCGGTCGAGCAGCCGGACGGCACCCAGCGCATCGAGGCCAGGGAGGCGAAGCACGGCGATGTCGTCACCCTGGAGCAGATGGGCGAGATCGCCCGCCAGAAGGGCGAGCAGTCGGGTGCGTTCTACACCGACGAGGAGCGCGAGCGCATCGAGGCAGGTGGCAGCCCGGACGCACCGGCAGGCGGCGCGGGCGGCGACGTGTCCTCGTTGGGCGAGTACGAGTTGGCCGAGTACATCAAGTCCAACAACCTCACCGTCGGGGACACCGTCGCACTCGCAGGCAGCGACAAGGATCTGGCGCACCGGGTGCTCCAGGCCGAGAACATCGCCACCGATGGCGAGCCGCGCAAGGGCGTCGAGACCGGCTTGACGGCGATCATCGAGTCATGACCGGCGAGGGACGGCCC